>JAKEGQ010000102.1 GCA_022615475.1 Candidatus Methylomirabilota bacterium
CTGGTCGATTACCATACGATCTTCAATGTTTTCCGCTATGTGACGTTCCGTACGGCAGGCGCCATCATCACATCCCTCTTGCTCAGCCTCGTCCTGGGTCCCTATATCATCAAGCGACTTCGGGCACTACACATCGGGCAGCAGATCCGGGAGGACGGCCCGCGGACCCACCTCGGCAAGGCCGGAACGCCCACGATGGGGGGGCTTCTGATTATCGCCGCGGTCATCGGATCGACCCTCTTGTGGGCGAATCTGACCTATCGGTTCATTTGGGTCATCCTGCTGGGGACGCTCGCGATGGGCACCGTGGGCTTTTACGATGATTACCTGAAGCTCAGACGGAAGAGCAGCAAAGGATTGGCTCCGCGCTATAAGTTTGCGTGGCAGATCATGCTGGGGCTCGGCGTGGGTCTCTACCTGTATCTGAGCCCGGTAGACGAATTCACTACGCGCTTGAGCATCCCGTTTGTCAAATGGTTGGTGCCGGACCTCGGGTGGGCCTACGTCCTCTTGGTGATGCTTGTCATCGTCGCTTGTAGTAATGCCGTGAATCTCACCGACGGCCTGGACGGGCTCGCGACCGGCCCGATGATCATGGCGGCTGCCGCCTACACCGTCCTGGCCTACATGGCCGGTCACGGCGGCATCGCCCGCTACCTCCAAGTGATCTACGTTCGCGAATCGAGCGAACTGACTATCTTTGGGGGTGCGGTGGTGGGGGCGTCGCTGGGGTTTCTCTGGTTCAACGCCTATCCCGCACAGATCTTTATGGGGGACACGGGATCGTTTGCGCTCGGGACAGCCCTTGCCCTGTTGGCGGTGCTGACCAAGCAGGAGCTACTGCTCGTGATCATCGGAGGGGTCTTCGTCATCGAGGCGATCTCGGTTCTCCTCCAGGTCTTCTCGTTCAAGACTACCGGGCGGCGGATCTTTCGCATGGCGCCTATCCACCATCATTACGAACTCGACGGGGTCGCCGAACCCAAGATCATCGTGCGGTTCTGGATTATTTCGTTCCTGTTGGCGCTCATCTCGCTGACCACCTTGAAACTCAGATGAGGCGTTCATGGTTCAGAGTTCAGGGTTCAGAGACGGATACACCGATGACCGCCGAACGGAGTCTCGATCCTTCTATGAACCATGAACCAGGGCAAGAGATGGAGCGAACGCTCGACGTACAAGGGAAGAAGGTGACGGTGGTGGGACTCGCGCGGAGTGGGGCCGCTGCCTGCAGGCTCCTCGTGAGTCGAGGGGCGCGCGTGACCGGCAATGATCATCATCCCGCCGAAAAGATCCAGACCGATCTCGACGACCTCAGGAGGAGAGGGGTGGAGGTTGAACTTGGACAGCATCGACCAGAGACCTTCCTGCAGGCGGACCTGATCGTGCTGAGCCCCGGGGTCGACTCGGATCTCCCCCTCCTCCAGAAGGCCCGGTCCCAGGGCGTCCGGATCTGGAGCGAGGTGGAGCTGGCCTTTCGGGCTACGGAGGCCCCCTTTATTGCCATTACCGGGACCAACGGGAAGAGCACCACCACGACCCTCGTCGGACTGATGATCGAACAGGCAAAGAAAAAGGTCGTGGTCGCCGGCAATATCGGGACGGCACTCTCGGACGTGGTGGGCGGGCTCTCCCGAGACCATTGGGTCGTGGCCGAAATCTCGAGCTTCCAATTGGAGGCCATCGAGACCTTCCGGCCCCGGGTGGCCCTCCTCCTGAATGTCACCCCGGATCACCTGGACAGGTACGCGGATCTGGCAGCGTACCTCCAGGCGAAGGCCCGCATCTTCCTGAATCAGCAGCCTGACGACACAGCGGTTCTGAATGCCGACGATCCATTGACGCTCGACGCTGCCTCCCGATGCCGGGCAAGGAAGATCTTCTTTAGCCAGCGACAGCCGGTGAGCGATGGGGCGTTTCTCAAGGAGGGGACGTTCTGGCTCCGGTTGGGCGGCAAGGAGGAGGCCGTCTGCCGGCGAGACGCCCTGGGGATTCAGGGGTCCCACAACACCGAAAACGCCCTGGCGGCCATCGCCGCCGCCGGCCTCGTCGGGGTTCCGTCGCACTCCATGTGCAGGGTGCTCGAGAGTTTTCCCGGGCTCGAGCATCGCCTCGAGCTGGTGGCGGAGATCGCCGGGGTCCGGTACTTCAACGACTCCAAGGGGACGAACGTGGGGGCTACCGTGAAATCCCTCGAGGGGTTTCCGGCGGGAAGGGTGATCCTGATCGCGGGTGGACTGGACAAGGGAGCGGACTTCAGGCCCCTGATCCCCCTCGTCAAGGAGCGGGTCAAGGCAGCCATTCTCATCGGTCGGGCGCGGGAAAAGCTCACGGCGATGCTCTCTGGCGTCTGTCCCACCAAGACGGCCGCGAGCCTCGATGAGGCTGTTGAGGCTGCAGCCGGGGATGCCGCTCCCGGGGATGTGGTGCTCCTCTCTCCGGCATGTGCCAGCTTCGACATGTTCCGGGATTTTGAAGAGCGAGGACGGACCTTCAAGGCGGCGGTGTGGCGACTGAGCGATCGGGGGTCGAGCGAGGATGCGGGGGGAGTACGATAAGGTTCTCTTCACCATCACCCTGATCCTGGTGGCTCTGGGGATTCTCATGGTCTACAGTGCGAGTGCCATTCGAGCCCAGGAGCAATTTGGCGATCCCTCATTCTTCCTGAAGCGGCAGGTCGCGTGGGCCGTGGTCGGCCTCACGGCCCTCATCTGGGTGTTGGGACAGGACTACCGCCAGCTTCAGCGGTGGGCCCCCCTGCTCTATGTCGTCTCGGTCCTCTTGCTGGTCGTCGTCTTGGTCCCGGCAGTGGGGACCCGGGTGAACGGTGCCCGACGGTGGCTTCGGTTTTCCAGCCTGTCATTCCAGCCGGCCGAGTTTGCCAAGTTTGCCCTTCTCCTGTATATCAGCCGGCTCCTGGCACGAAAGGGAGAGCGGGTCCGAGAGTTCACGGACGGGCTCCTGCCTCCCATGATCCTCTCCATAGTCGTTGCTCTGCTTATTGCGCTTCAACCCAACTACGGGACCACCCTGGTCATCCTCGCGACGGTGGGGGCGCTGCTCTTTGTCGCTCGGGCCAAGGTCTCGCACCTGGCGCTCACCGGCCTGGCCTTTCTGCCCCTGGGCGGTCTGCTCCTGCTACAGGTCCCCCATGTCCGGGCGAGGGTCCTGGCGATGGTGGATCCCTCTCAGGTCTCTCCGCGGTTTCTCTATCAGTCGACCCAGTCCCAGCTGGCGTTGGGGCGGGGAGGCTCGCTCGGGGCTGGGCTTGGCGACGGGATGCAAAAGCTCTTCTATCTGCCAGAACCTCATACCGACTTTATCTTCGCCATCGTCGGCGAAGAGTTGGGCTTTGCGGGCGCCATAGGGATCCTGGGCCTCTTTGCCTTTTTCCTGTGGCGGGGAATCCGGATTGCGCTCCGCACCGCTGATCCCTTCGGGTGCTATCTGGCCCTGGGAATCACCTGCCTCATCGTGCTGCAGGCGGTGGTGAATGTGGGAATGGTTGTCGGCCTCCTACCGACCGCCGGTCTTCCTCTTCCCTTCCTGAGCTTCGGCGGCAGCTCGTTGGTGATGACCCTCTTCGGGGTGGGCATCCTGTTGAACATTTCCCGTTGTCCTCCGGTCCATTCAGGCTATTTCCGTCTGCGAGGAGGAACGCCGTGAAGGTGGTGTTGGCGGGTGGAGGAACCGGGGGCCATGTCTTTCCGGCGCTCGCCTTGGCCCGCGAGCTCCGGGCCCGGGATGTCGAAGCCCTGATGGTTGGAACGGCCCGAGGCCTGGAGGCGGCCGCCTTCCCGGCAGAGGGGTTTTCTCTGGAGACGATCCATGTCGAGGGACTCCAGGGGGTGAGGGTCGGAGCGCAGGCTCGATCCTTGGCCCTCCTCCCTCAGGCCCTGATCCATGCCCTACGGCTCCTCGGGCGTCATCGACCTGGCGCGGTGGTTGGGGTGGGTGGCTATGCGGCCGCGCCGGTCGGTATGGCGGCGGTCCTCAGGCGGATCCCCCTCCTCATCCACGAGCAGAATCGCTCCCCCGGACTGACCAACAGGGCCCTCGCCCGGGTTGCAGACGTGGTCGCCGTGAGCCTAGAGGCGACCGGCCCGTCGTTCGGGCGCAACGTGGTGGTGACGGGGAATCCGATCCGGCGGGAGATCCTGGAGGGGGACCGGCGCAAGGGACTCGAGGCCTTGCAGTTGGACCCTACCAGGAAGACCGTGTTGATCTTTGGCGGAAGTCAGGGCGCGTACCGCATCAATCGCGCCGTAGTCGAGGCCCTTCCGCATCTCGGCCGATTGCGGGATCGGATCCAGATTATCCATGCGACGGGGGAGCGGGACCGGGGCGAAGTAGAGGAGGCCTACCGGGCCTGGAAGGGCGAGGCGCGGGTCCTCCCCTTTGTCCAGGACATGGCCTCGGCCTACGCGGCGGCGGACCTGGTGGTGTGCCGGGCCGGGGCGACGACGATCGCGGAGCTGACCGCGCTCGGAAAACCGGCTCTCCTCATCCCCTATCCCTTCGCCGCCAATGATCATCAGCGGGAAAACGCGGAGGAGGTCGTAAGGGTCGGCGGGGGACGGATGATCCTCGAGCGGGATCTCACCGGTCATCGGCTCGCGGTGGAGCTGCATGAGTTGCTCGACGACCCCGGTGCCCTCACCGCGATGGGCCAGGGGGCACACAGTCTGGGACGGCCTGATGCCGCCTCCCATCTTGCCGATCTGGTCTGCCAGCTGGCGGGGGAGCGAGGCGGCGAGCGGACGGTGAGACACATCGCGGCCGAGCGGTGGGGTCGCCGGGCGGAGGGGAACCGACGGTGAAGCGGTATCGGCATATCCATTTCGTCGGAATCGGCGGCGCCGGGATGAGCGGGATTGCAGAGGTGCTCCACAACATGGAGTATCTCGTCACCGGATCCGATCTGAAGGCGTCGGAAGTGACTCGACGTCTCGAGAGCCTGGGGGTCCGGGTGTTCATCGGGCATGTGCCGGGGAACGTGCAGGGCGCCGATGTGGTGGTTCGCTCTTCAGCGGTGGCCCTGGATAATCCAGAGGTCGCCGCCGCCCGCCAGCAGTTGATTCCGGTGATCCCGCGGGCGGAGATGCTGGCGGAGTTGATGCGTCTCAAGTACGGCGTGGCGGTGGCCGGGACCCACGGCAAGACTACCACGACCTCCATGCTGGCGACGGTCCTTGCAGAAGGCGGGCTCGATCCCACCATCGTGATCGGCGGCCGCCTGAGAGGTCTCGGCACCAATGCGAAGCTCGGCCGGGGAGACTTCCTGGTGGCGGAGGCGGATGAGAGCGATGGATCCTTCCTGAAGCTCTCCCCGACCATCGCGGTAGTGACGACCATCGACGCCGAGCATCTCGACTACTACAGGGACCTGCCGCACATTCTGGACACCTTCCTGCAATTCATCAATAAGGTCCCCTTCTACGGGTCCGCCATCCTGTGTCTCGATCAGGAGAACATTCAGGCCCTCCTCCCCTCGGTGGAGAAGCGGTTCATCACGTACGGGCTCAGGACCCAGGCGGACATCACTGCCAGGGAGATCAACCTTCAGGGCATGGGATCGGAGTTCGTCGTCGTGGCGCGCCAGGAGGAGCTAGGGAAGTTCCGGCTGCGCGTGCCGGGAATCCACAATGTGAGTAACGCGTTAGCCGCCGTCGCGGTCGGTCTCGACTTGAGCATCGGGCCGGAGGTGATCCGGGAAGCGCTGGAGCAGTTCGCCGGCGTCGATCGCCGCTTCCAGGTGAAGGGCGAGGTAGGTGGAATGCTGGTCGTGGATGATTACGGCCACCACCCGGCCGAGATCCGCGCGACCCTCGATGCGGCCAAGAATGGCTTTGGGCGGCGGGTGGTCGTGGTCTTTCAACCCCACCGGTACACGAGAACCAAGCATCTGCTCGGAGAGTTCTTCACCGCCTTTTACCAGGCCGACCTGCTCGTGGTGACTGAGGTGTA
>JAKEGQ010000103.1 GCA_022615475.1 Candidatus Methylomirabilota bacterium
AGGGGGATGCCATGGCGCTCGAGGTCCCAACGGAGGGGGCAGGTGTCGCAGTGCGGTGTGGACCGGCAGTACGCTTTCCCGATTGCCACGAGCAGGGCATGGTATTCGTTGTAGAGTTGTGCATCCCGGGGAAGGTGGCCCATGAAGAGCGCCTGCGCCTCGTGATACGCGGTCTCGGGAGATATCAGGCGATGGCGCGCAAGGATTCGCTTGGTATATGCGTCGACGACAAAAACCGGCATGCTGCCTGCATACAACAGGATGGAGTCCGCCGTTTCCGGGCCGATCCCGGAGACCTCGAGCAGGGCGTCACGGAGTCGCGCCGTTTCATCGCGGAACATGCGGTGCAGGCTCCCGCCGTATCGTGTACGGAGAAAGGCGAGGAAGTTTTGGAGCCGTCGGGCTTTCACGGCGAAGGTCCCCGCGGGGCGGATCAGCCTGGCCAAACGATGTCTTGAAAGGGCTGACATGGTCGAGGGGGTGAGCGCCCGTGCCCCGCGGAGCTGTCGGATCGCCTTCTCGACGTTACTCCAATTGGTATTCTGGGTGAGGATGGCCCCGACGATGACTTCGAATCGGCTTCGCCCAGGCCACCACCCCTGGGGGCCAAGTTGTCTGTAGAGGCGGTGATAGATGCCCAGGAGTCGGCGCCGCATGGAAGCCTCCCGCCGTGGTTTCTTATGGGAGGAGCCGTACAGTAAGGGTAGCATCCTGATCTATGTTCTTGTATAATAGTTCGATTCTTCAAGCAAGGTCGCCCATTGGAAGCATAGATGGCGCAGGAGGCCCTCCTGGGGGTTGTGACGCGTGGCGAGGATTCTGGCCATTGATCTTGGCGAGGTTCGCATGGGCCTGGCGGTGAGTGACGATCTCATGATCACCGCCCAGCCTCTGCCGACTTGGCGCCGCGGGGACCGGCGGTCAGATCTCGCCCATCTCGGGGACCTCGTCGAAAAGTGGGGAGTCCATCAGGTCGTGGTCGGGTATCCCAGGCTCCTGGGGGGTCAGGTCGGGGAGCAGGCCGCCGGGGCGCAGAAATTTGCCGAACAGCTGGAGACTACCCTGGGGCTTCCGGTGATCCTCTGGGATGAACGATACAGCACGGTCGCCGCAGACCGGGCGCTGATCGAGGCGGGCGTTCGGCGAAAGCGCCGCCAACAAATGAGGGACAGCGTGGCAGCCTTGTTGATCCTGCAGACGTATCTCGATCGCCAGCAGAGGGGTGGATAGGGTGGCAGTCCGCGGTCGCCGATTTGCTGTGTGGAGCGTGGGCCTGTGCCTGGTGCTCATGACCGCCTTTGGCGTGCGGTTATACCTGGCCCTTCATCCCACGATGAGCCCTCGCTTTCGTGATGCAGGGCCTCGGGTGGTCTACATCAAGCCCGACACCGGGGTCGCCACCATCGCTGACCTGCTGAAGGAGCGAGGGATCATCCAAGACCGCCTCCTCTTCATCCTCGCGAGCGTGCTCCGGGGTTCGCATGATCGATTGAAGGCCGGGGAGTATCAGTTCGTCCCCTCGATGGGACTCCTCGACGTCATCCGGATTCTCGAGGAGGGGAAAGTCCTGGTTCACAAGGTCATCATTCCGGAAGGGTCCACCACCTGGCAGATCGCAGCGCTCCTCGACGAGGAGGGGCTTGTGGATCGGGAGCGGTTCCTGAGGCTGGTCATGGATCGTTCGGTGGCCCGTCAGCACGTGCCTGAGGCAGAGACGTTGGAAGGCTTCCTCTTCCCTGACACCTACCATTTGATTAAAGGCCTGACGGAGGAGGAGATCATTGAGAAGCTGGTCCAGCGGTTCTTCCGGACGTTCAGCGGCGAGGACGAGCTCCGAGCCCGCAAGCTCGGAATGAATCGCCATAAGATCGTGACGCTCGCCTCGATCATCGAGAAGGAAGCGTTGGTGGATGAGGAGAAGCCCATCATCGCCGGCGTCTTTTACAACCGCCTGCGGCGGGGGATGCGACTGCAGGCCGATCCCACCGTCCTCTATGGCAAGCGTAACGGGGGCCGGATCACCCGAGCGGACCTCCAGGCAGACCACCCCTATAACACGTACATGCAGAACGGACTTCCCCCGGGGCCCATCGCCAGCCCCGGAGAAGCGGCACTGAAGGCGGCGCTGTATCCGGCCCGGGTAAGCTATTTCTACTTCGTCTCCAAGAATGATGGGACCCATTACTTCTCCCGAACCCTGGAGGAACACCAGCAGGCTGTTCGCAAGTACCAGTAGAAGTACACGGTCTCGAAGAGACAGCGCATCTGAGGAGGAAAGGATGAGGATGGTTCGGGTCTTTCTGCGGACGGCTCCAATGGTCCTGCTCCTCGTGGCCTGTGCCACGACACCTGAGTCTAAGCAACCGCCGGAATCGGCGGTCACCCACTATGAGCTGGGGAGGGCCTATTTTGACGCGGGGAATTATCGTCTGGCCATCCCGGAGTTTTCCAGGGCGGTGGAACTCAATCCTTCCGATGCAATATATCGGTCTGACCTGGGCCTGGCGTTCATGTTTACCCGAAACCTTGACGAGGCGATCAAGCAGTTTGAAGAAGCGATCAAGATTGACAAACGATATACGCCTGCCAAGAACAATCTGGCCAGTGCCTACATGCTGAAAGGCGATCTGGAAAGGGCACGAGTCCTCCTCACGGAGGTGCTCAACGACCCCCTGTATCCCACGCCCCAATTTGCGTATTTCAATCTGGCCAAGATCTATGAGCGCCAGGGAAAGATCGATCAGGCGATTGAACATTACAAGCTTGCCCTGGACGTTGAACGCGAGTATCCGGACGCCTACAACAACCTGGGATACCTGTATCTGCAGCAGGGCAGGACGGACCTCGCCATTTCCGCATTCAGCGAGGCGACCCGCTTGGGCCCCAAGGTGCCGGTCTATTACCGAAACCTGGGGATCGCGTATGTTGAGGCCGGCAAGCGTCGCGAAGCCCGCAGGGCGTTTGAGAGGGTGCTCGAGCTGGAGTCGACCGGACCTTCGGCGGAGTATGCCAGAAAGGCCCTGGACGATTTGAGGCGATGACGGCAGTCTCCTTGAGGATGCCAGCAGTTCAGCTTCCTGATCTGCGCGACTTCACATTGCCGGAGCTTGCGGAGTGGGTCGCAAATCTTGGCGAGCTCCCCTATCGGGCTCGGCAGATATTTCGCTGGCTGTGGAAGAGGCAGGTCGACCGGTTTGGAGAAATGACAGACCTGCCGGTCAGGTGCCGCCAACTTCTGGAGGCGCAGGCGTGCGTCAGCAGGGTTGCCGTCCTGGCGGTTCAGTCCTCGAGGGACGGGACCCGCAAGCTTCTGCTCGGGCTTTCGGATGGCGAGCGCATCGAAGCGGTCCTGATTCCTGAGGGCTCGCGTCTGACCGCCTGTATCTCCAGCCAGGCTGGGTGCGCCATGGGATGTGGCTTTTGCCTCACCGCCACCATGGATCTCCATCGCAACCTTCGCCCTGCGGAGATCGCCGGCCAGCTGGTGACGCTGCAGAGCGTCCTCGCCCCCGGCGAGCGCATCACCCACATCGTGTTTATGGGGATGGGTGAGCCCCTGGCGAATTATGCCGCGACCGAAAAGGCCTTGCGGATCCTCATCGCCAAAGAGGGGCTTGGCTTTTCTCCTCGGCGGATCACCGTCTCGACCGTCGGTCTGATCCCAGGGATTCGTCGCCTGGCCCGAGCCGGCCTCGGGGTAAACCTGGCGGTCTCTCTCGTGGCGACCACAGATGCGGTGCGCAATCGTCTTATGCCCATCAACCGCCGCTATCCCTTGGCAGAACTCCTGCAGGCCTGTCGGGAGTTTCCTCTCCCAGCCCGGCGCCGCATGACCTTCGAATACGTCCTGATGGCGGAGGTAAACGACACCAGCGAGGACGCCGAGCACCTGGTCGGACTCCTCAAAGGCATTCGGTACAAGATTAATCTCATTCCGTTGAATGAGGCGCCCGAGATCCCGTTCCGTCGTCCTGCGCGCCAACGCATTGAGGCCTTTCAGAAGATCCTGCAGCAGGCGGGCATCATCGCCACGATTCGCGAGAGCCGGGGACAGGATATCTCGGCCGCCTGCGGCATGCTCGCCGTTGCCGAGACGCCGCTTGACACTCCACTGTCCATCCCGTATACTCCACAGTGCGGGGTGGAGCAGCTCGGTAGCTCGTTGGGCTCATAACCCAAAGGTCGGTGGTTCAAATCCACCCCCCGCAACCAAAAGCCCATGCGCTTATCAAGGTGGTGGCTGCAGTCACGCCCTCTGACGCATCTCAGTTCCTCATCCCTTCTAGTTGAACTGAAATGAACCCCGGAATGTGCAACCAAGGATCCCACTCCTCATGAATATGATGCAATGCGTGAAAGGGCTTCACCGTTAGCCCATAGTGTGAGATTTTGAAGTGAAGGGGAAGACAATGATCGAACGGCAAACTCAGGACCTAGAATCACTGCGCGCTCGAGTGGCGGCATTGCAACAGGCGGGGGAGGAGTGCGTCAGGGCACAGGATGAGTTGCGGAAAAGCGAAGAACGATTTCGGAAAATCTTTGACCACTCTAATGATGCGATTTTCGTCATCGATCCCGGGAGAGATCGCCTTCTTGATGTCAATTCCAAGGCATGCGACCTGCTCGGGTATTCGCGAGATGAGATCCTGTCGTTGCCCAAAGCAGCACTTCAAGGGGGCGAGATAGCCGAGTTCTCCGCCTTCTGCCGGTCCGTGTTCGAAAATGGGCGCGGGTGGACGGACAAGCTTACCTTTCTGACCAAGGCGGGGGAAGCTCTCTCGGCCGAAGTCTCATCCTCGGTCATTGAGCTTGATGGGAGAATGTGCGTCATCGCGCTCGTACGAGACATTACTCGTCGCAAGCGGGCCGAGGCCGCACTCCAGCAACACTTCGAAGACTTGGAAAGGCTCGTGGCGGAACGCACGGATCAGCTCCGCCGGTCCGAGGAACATCAGCGGGTCCTCCTGGAAATCAACAACGCCATCATTGCGAACCTCGAGCGGGAATCTCTCTTCGACGCCATCGCCCAGGCCGTGTGGAGGGTCCTTCCCTTTGATCGAGCTACCCTGTACCTGTATGATCCGCTCAGGGATACCCTGAAGTTATATGCGCTGGGGGGGGCATATCCGCTCAAAGAGATTCTCCCGGTCGGGGCAGAGATCCCCCGTCAGGGGACTCGCGTCGGATGGGTTTTCGACCAGAGAAAGCCTCTTGTCGGAGGCGATGTGAGGAAGGAGCCCCCTTGGCCGAGCGATGAATACACAGAGGTAGTACGCAGGCTCGTTGAGGCAGGTCTCCGCTCGTATATTCTCGCCCCCATGATCACGAAGCGAGGCGCGATTGGCACCTTGGGTGTCACCAGCGTGCATCCCGATCGGTATTCTGAACAGGATACCGAATTGCTTGTGGAGATTGCCAAGCAGGTCGCTATGGCCATCGACAACATGTTAGCCTACGAGGAGATCGCCCAGCTCAAGGTACAACTGGAAGAGGAAAA
>JAKEGQ010000104.1 GCA_022615475.1 Candidatus Methylomirabilota bacterium
CGCCGCAGGTCGCCGGAAGTGTGAATGCCGTCTATGCCGTGACGCTGTCTGCGGTCTTCTACGTCTTCCGTTGTCTCGTGGACTTTGATATCCCCTCCAATGCAGGATGCATGGTCCCGCTGACCGTCATTGCGCCGGAAGGGAGCGTGGTCAACACCAGGCCTCCTGCGGCGGTGGCGGGCGGGAATGTCGAGACGTCTCAGCGGATTGTGGATGTGCTGCTGGGGGCGTTGGCCCAGGCCCTCCCCGATCGGATTCCCGCGGCGAGCGCCGGGACGATGAGCAACCTGGTTATCGGGGGCACCGATCATGAGCGGGGGCGACATTTCGCCTATTATGAAACCATCGCCGGAGGGATGGGGGCGCGGCCGACGCGGGACGGCGTGGACGCGGTGCAGACCCACATGACCAACACACGGAACACGCCTATCGAGGCCCTGGAACACGCGTATCCCCTCCGGGTGCTCCGCTACGAGATTCGCCGCGGATCAGGGGGGAGGGGGAGACATCGAGGGGGGGATGGAATCCGGCGTGATGTCGAGCTCTTGACGGACGCCGCCGTCGGTCTGCTGGCGGACCGGCGGCGTTTTCGACCCTACGGGCTGCGGGGGGGAGAGTCTGGCCAGGGGGGAGAGAGCATCCTGATCTCGCCAGGGGGAAAGAGGCCCCTCGGCTCGAAGTTTCACCTCCGGGCCAGTGCGGGAGAGATCATCAGTATTCGAACCCCCGGAGGAGGCGGGTACGGGAGGCCGGAGGGACACGCATGAGGAGGGAATGCAGATGACGAGACAGGCGGAGAGGGCGCGAGCCATCCTGCGGTATGCTATTGCCGCCACACTCCTCACCAGCTGCGCCACTGGCGGTTTCGAGGCCACTTCACCTGGCCCGGGCGTCCCTCGGATCAGCAATCTCCGGATCGAGCCCGACGTGGTAGAGAGAGGGGAGCAGGCCACCATACGCTTCGATTTCCAGGATGCTGATGGAGATATCACGGATGTGTACCTGGGGCTCAGGAGCGAGGTGACGGACTTCACCCTTTCCACCGGGATTCAGCCCGTCGTGCTCAGCCGCGGGAAATATTTCGGGCAAAAGGAGGGGACGGCAGAGGAGACTATCTCAATCAGCTTCCGGCGCCGATCCGCTCCCCTGACCTTCGAAGAGCGGGCATATTACGGAGAAGTGACGGACCCCGGACAGACGCAACAAGAGACGGGGGGGGTCCGGGTCTATGTGGTTTTCGTGGTCGATGAGAAGGGAAACGTGAGCAATTCCCTTACGGCTCGGGTGACCGTGCAGTGACGGGCAAGAGCTCGGCACGCACTCGGAAGGTCGGGGAGGAGACGGATCGGATCTGTCTCCTTCCACGGGACGCTCGCGGAGGGGATGTCCAGCGTTTGTATCGGGCGGCGCGACGCCTCCAGAAGGCTCCCCTCACCTCTCTGGCGGCCTTGCGACTATCGGAGGCGGTTCGGTCAGGGGATACGGTCCTGCTCCTGACCGGCGCGGGGGCTCCTCCTGAGCTCCCCGCCGGCGAGACCGATGGCCCGCTCGGGGTCGCAGTGTTGGCACGGGCACTTCATCTGGGCCTCGGGGCTCGACCCTTTGTGATCTCGGAAGAAAGGAATCTGGGACCGCTCCGGGCGGTGCTGCAGGTCAGGGGAGCGGCCTGCACCCTGCTCCCGTTCCCCTGTGGCCGGGAGGAGGCCGGATATCGCCTGGTCGAGGAGCTCCGCCCTGCGGCCGTTGTCAGTGTGGAAAAGCTCGGTCCCAATCCAAAGGGGGTCATTCACGATATGCGGGGTCGGAACGTCTCGGCAAGTCACGCCTCCGTCCGGGGACTGTTTGATGGGGCGAGGGAACGGGGCATCCTCACCGCGGCGGTCGGTGATCGGGGTAACGAGGTCGGCTTCGGGTTGCTGACGGGTCCAGAGGTCCGACCCCGGCTACGCACACGCCGATGTCGGTGTCGCTGTCGGGGAACGATCGGCTGCGATATCCGGGCAGATGTCCTCGTGGTAAGCTCCATCTCGAACTGGGGAGCATACGGCGTCGTAGCATGCCTGCAAGCGATCGTTGGTCGTCGCCTCCTGCACACCCCGCAGGAAGAGGCTGCGATGCTTGGCACAGCGGTCCTCGCGGGGGCGCGGGACGGGGTAACTCATGCGTCGACCCTGACGGTGGACGGGGCCGATCTCGCCGCGCAGCAGGCGGTGGTGGCGCTGCTCGGCTCAGTGAAATAACAGGGGGATCCTGCTGACGAAACGGGCAAGGGATGGAGGACTGCCTAATCCGTGGGCACGAATGAGAGGTGAGCCGAAACAGAGAAAAGTATCCAATCGCGCATTCTCAAGAACTTTGCTTGGATTGATACTGCTCAGGATTGATGAGAGGATTGGCATGGGGCTTGCTCGGCCCCAGAGAGGGGGAGGCCCTTCTGGGGTGCTGGAAGCGGACGGATTTCTGAAGAGTGGGGAGTAAATGATGAAGAAGATCGAAGCGATCATCAAGCCGTTCAAGCTGGACGAGGTAAAGAATGCCCTGGCGGAGATCGGCATCCAGGGGCTCACGATCAGTGAGGTGAAGGGATTCGGCCGCCAGAAGGGGCATACCGAGCTCTACCGGGGGGCGGAATACACCATCGATTTTCTTCCCAAGGTGAAGGTCGAGGTGGTCGTTGCGGATGGCAAGTCTGAGCAGGTGGTAGAAACCATCCAGGCAGCGGCGAAGACGGGACGGATCGGTGACGGGAAGATCTTCATCCTCCCTTGCGAAGAGGCGGTGCGGATTCGGACGGGGGAACGAGGAGAGGAAGCCATATAGGTCCATAGTTCATGGTGCAGGGTTCATGGACACGGATCGGGATCTTTCCCTGAACCATGAACGCTGAACACTGAACCAAGAAGGGGCCCCGTGGAGCCACGGGGCCCCTTCGTCTTTCATCGAGGGAAAGGCAGTTGACCGTCCGCGGCCCGACCGATAGAGTGAGGAGCATGGGGACGCGGATCCTCGAATTTCGGTTCGGGCTTGTGGATCTCGAAGGGGTCATCTTCAACCCGGGCATCCTGTACCGGAGGGAGTTCGGCCGGTTCCTCGAGCGCCAGTATCACATCTCGGCAAAAGGGGCCCTCCGCTTCTACCAGACCAATGAGGCGCTGCCGCTCCAGGCGAAGTTTGCACGTCTCCTCGCAGAGGGCGGCCATCCGCCCGAGGAGGCGGCCCGTGCGACCGTCGCCTTTGAGGCGGTAGTGGCCACATCTCGGCCGGTGGTCTCGGAGGGGGCCCGCGAGCTCCTAGAGTTCCTCGCCGCTCGCGGGACACATCTGTCCGCACTGTCCGAGAGCGAGTCCCGCATCGCCGAAGGCAAGTTGGAACAGGCGGAGCTGCAGGGCCTTTTTCGGCAGGTCATTGGGTCGGAGCGGGGTCCGCGGGGCCGGGAACAGATCGCCTTCTGCCCGCAAACGGTCGGGCTCCCGGTTGAGGCCTTTGCCGCCCAGAGCTTCCTCCTCTCCGGCCATCCCGAGGATATGGTAGCGGCAAGGGAGCTCGGCTGCTACTCTATCGGCATGGCCCATCTCTATCCAGAGGATGCCTTCAAGGCGCACGGGGCCCAAGAGGTGTACCGGCATGTGGTGCACCTCTCACTCCTCCTTCGCCCCTACTAAAGAAGCTATCAGCCGTCAGCTATCAGCGGTCAGCAAGGGCCGTAAAAATCCAAGAGCTGACAGCAGATGCTGATAGCTTTAGAGGTGCTGACAGCGGACTGCTGACAACTGATGACTGCTGAAGAAGGTGAACCGTGACGCCGGAAGAGGACGCCATCAGGCAATTGCACGAGCAGGACTCGACGGTCCGCCGTCAGGCGGCGGACCGTCTGGGGGCAATCGGTGGGGCCTTGGCCGTGGAGCCGTTGGTTCAGGCCCTTCGGGACGAGGACTGGGGAGTGCGGACCATCGCCGAACACTCGCTGTGGCAGATCTGGTGCCGGTCGGGTGACGGGACGGCGGACGCTTTGCTGCAGGAGGGGATCCAGGCCTTGGAGCAGAAGGCGTGGGCAAAGGCGGTTGCCACGTTCACCCAGGTGATCGAGAGGGTCCCCGAGTTTGCCGAGGGATATAACAAGCGGGCGACCGCCCATTACCTGATGGGCAAGTATGCGCAGGCCATTGCCGACTGCGATGCCACGATCGCCAGGAACCCGTACCACTTCGGTGCGTTGAGTGGAGAAGGATTGTGTTACCTCGCCCTGGGTCAGCTCCGGACGGCCCGGGACTGTTTCCGAAGGGCCTTAGCGGTGAACCCCAACATGCCGGGGGTGGAGCAGAATCTCGCCGCCGTCGAGCGGGCCCTTCATTCCGGCGGGAACGGCTTTGACTAAAGTAGGCGCACTACATGCGTTTACTTTAGCCGGAGGCACGCGCACCGCTCTTCGGTGAGACCGATGAGGACCCGAATCGCGGGGGGAAGGGGCGCGGTCTTCGCGAGAAAGTGCCCGATGTAGAGTGCCGTCGCCCTCTTGTTCCCCTCGAGGATTGTCCAGAGCCTACCCGTGGGCCGCCCCATCAGGATGAGTTGGTTGTGGATCTCGACCTCTGGCAGCCGGTCTCGGATCTGCAGAACATTCGTGATCACTGCACGAGCCTCGTGGGCCCAGCGACCGGTTGCCCTGGCCGGAACGGTGCCGCGGGCGATGACGGTCGCCGCCGTTGACAGTCGCCCGGTGTCGCGGGAGAGCAGGGTCCAGGTCGGATAGTTGATGACCCGGAGCCTTCGAAATTCCTGAGGGGGGATCACGGCGCGCCACCACTCTGTCCGGTGCGAAAGAGCTCCCCAGAGGTCCCGCCGGTGAAACCGGAGCACCTGGCGACGCAGACGATTTTCCCGGACGCTGGTCAGGACCGGCCTCTGAATCACGCGCGAGGAGAGGCCGCAGCGCTTCAGGGCTGCAATGACCCGGGGACGAAAGCGGGGCGAGAAAAGCTCTGCCTTGAGCCAGCAGGCGGCGACGAGATCCCGGCTCACCCGTTCCAGGAGCGTCATGCGGGCTTCGTGGGTCCTGCTCAGCGCCGCCGGGGCCTGGCAGGGCGCATCTCGATCCGCGTGCTCATCGTGCGGGGGGGTGACTTCAGCAGATAGACAACCATGTCCGCGATGTGCTCGGGGAGAATCGCCCATCCCGATCCTTCGGTGCCCCCGGCGGAAAAATCCGTCTCGACACTGCCGGGCATGATGTGGCTCACCCGGATCCCATCATAGCGAATCTCCTGGAACAGGGCCTCGCTGAATCCGAGGAGACCGAACTTGGAGGCGTTGTACGCGGCCATAGTGGGGTGGGCGTGCGCGCCCGCCAGAGAGCCGATATTAATGATGTAGCCGCCCCCCCGCGTTCGCATTTTCGGAATGGCGTCGTGACAGCAGTAGAAGACCCCGGTCAGATTGGTGCCGATGATCTCGTGCCACTCCTCGGGCTTGAGATCGGCGACGGAGGCCGTGGTGGAGACGCCGGCGTTATTCACCAGGATGTCCAGGCCTCCGAACTCGCGAACGGCGAAGTCCATGAGTCGCTGAACCTGAGGGTACTCCCGGACATCGCAGGCAAGTCCCGCCACCTTTCCCTTTTCCCGCCGCCGGCACTCCTTCACTGCCCGATCGACGTCGTGTTGGCGGCGGGAGGAGATGACGACGGCGATCCCTTGGTCAATCAAGGCTTCGGTGATGGCCCGGCCAATGCCACGCGTGCTCCCGGTTACCACCGCCACCTTTCCCTCGAGCGACATGCATCCTCCCTCGGGTTCACCCAACAAACCCAACAAACCTGACTATAGCCGGGATGGGAAATTTTGGCAAATCCATGAGCGATATCAGCCATTTTGTCCTGGGTAGTGTCGGTGGTGCGCTGGTTCCAGAGGGCTGCGCACAGCCAGCCCTGTGAGCAGGCATCGGCATCGACCCAGAGAGGAGAAGCGAACGCAGCGAACTAGTGGGAGGCTGCGGCAGACGGGGAGGAATCGAGCGCGAGGGACATCTCACTGAACAGCCGATCGACGAGGGCGTCGATCAACGCCCCCTCTGCTGGCTTGGGGTCGAGAAACTGGACTCCCATCCCGCTTGTGGTTTCAGGCTTTGTCTCGTCCCTGTGCATCCATGCGACCCGGGCGAGCATCGAGAAGGTGTGCGAGAGGTTCGGCAGATTGAAGGTGAGTGCAACCTGCGACCCTGGCGGTGCGGGCTCCCCTGTCGCGATGAACATCCCGCCCCGGCTCAGGTTCGTGCAGGTCCCGCGGCCCGCCGTCCCCGCCTGTCCGTACTCGACGGGGAATCGAATCGGGACCCGGGCGTAGGCCTGTCGCTCGCCGCGATACACCCACTGTTTGACGAGGGCCGGATCGACCGGTTGCTCGAAGAGCACTCCATGGGCCACCCTGGTCCCCGCCGGGGTCGGCGTTCCATTGTCAGCCCAGACGACAAGGGCACGCAATGGGTCTCCCTGAGCGATCCGGACCGTCATCGGCGTCCTGAGCGGTAGGGTTTCTGGCATCAGAATTTCGAGGCCCGCAGCGCTGACGGACCGCGTCTTACCGGTGATGAGTCTCGCCAATGGCCGGCCGGCGATCGGGGCAGCGCACTCCACAGGCAGATAGACCTCAAACCGGGGGTAGTCGGTGCGGGATGTGTTGGTAGTCATGAGCCCCTCCAGACTCTTTAGGGTAACTTATTCGCAAGGATCGTGCCAACCCTCCCTTTACAATCGTTCCGGAGTGTGTTACCCATAGGGCATGAAAAAGGTGGACGCAATTATCAGACCGCTCAAATTGGACGAGGTACGGGACGCCCTCGCCGCCATCGGGATCCAGGGAATGACGGTCAGCGAGGTGCGTGGCCACGGCCGGCAAAAGGGGCATTCCGAGCTCTACCGGGGCGCCGAGTACGTGGTCGAGTTCATCCCCAAGATCCGCATCGAGATCGTGGTGGACGATGCCGATCTGTCCAGGGTCCTTCAGGTGTTGCAAAAGGTTGGCCGAACCGGGCAGGTCGGGGATGGAAAGATCTTTGTCTACCGGGTTGAGGATGCGGTTCGGATTCGGACGGCGGAACGAGGACCGCGCGCCATCAAAGAACCTTCCCACTGATCGGCGTGCGGGCATGAGCGCTTCAAACAGATCCTCTTTCGCACGACCGAGGACTGAGCCCTCAGGACTGATCCCTGAAGACTCAGTGGGGAGGACTGAGACGGCGGCCGATGATGAAGAAGCCGGTGTGGGCGACCATGCGGAGCGCCGGCCGCACGCTGAGTCCCTGGATGCGCCAGGGGCGATGGACGGTTTCGAAAACCTCCTGAAGCTGTAACCGCGGCTCATTCTCGATCGCAGCGGCCATCTGCTGCACCTGGGGCACCGTCGGGAAGAAAGCGACGAGCAGCCCTCCAGGCCGCAACGCCTCGGCTGCATCCTTGACCGCCCGCCAGCCCTCCGGCAGATCCAGAACCACTCGATCAACTGACGTCTCCTCGATCCCCTCATAGATGTCCTTGTGCTTCAACAGCCAATGCGGGACCTTTCCCAGGAAGGCCTCGACATTGGCCCTGGCCTGCCGCAGGAAGTCTTCCCGCACCTCGTACGTGATGACCTGTCCCTTCTCGCCCACCGCCTGAAGCAGACCGATGGTGAGCGCCCCCGAGCCACCGCCCCCCTCGACGACGGTGGCGCCGGGAAAGATGTCCCCCCAGATCAGGACGGTCGCGATGTCTTTCGGGTAGAGGACCTGGGCGCCCCGCTTCATCTTGAGGACGTACTCGGCGAAGGTGGGGCGAAAGACGACAAAGAGGGCTCCTCCGGAGGAGCGCAGGACGGCCCCTTCCTCGCGGCCGATGATGTTGCTATGGAGGATGGTCCCGAGGTGGGTCGAGAACTTATCGTGAGGCCGGAGCGTGCAAAGATACTTCCGCCCTTTCGGATCGATCAAGAGGACCTTCTCGCCCCCCTCCAAGGGTCCGCCCCGCATGATCTGCCTCCTCGGGGGTCACTGTATCACACCAGCACGATGGCCGAGCAGTATGCGTCAGCCTCACTTCGCCAGCACGCGGATCAGCTTCAAGAGGCGAAGGTCCAAAGGCTTCTGTTTTCCGACGACCTCGCCTAAGGAGGTCGTGGCGACCTCCCCTTTGATAAAGCCGACGAGCACCCCATGTTCCCCTCGGTCGATCGCTTCAGTCGCGCCGGCCCCGAGTCGGGTGGCGAGGGTCCGGTCAAAGGCCCCCGGGGCCCCACCGCGCTGGACGTGGCCCAGGGTCGTCACGCGCAGCTCGAACCCGAGTGCATCCCGATGCTCTCGAAAGTGGGCGGCCATGGCGGCGGCATTATACGTGGCCCCTTCGGCCACGACGACCAGGGCATTACGCTTTCCCCGCTCGTAGGCCGCCCGCAGGTCTGCAGCCACCGCATTGGGGTCTGTCTCGACCTCGGGAATCACCACCGCTTCGGCCCCACCGGCGAGGCCTGCCATCAACGCCAGGTACCCGCATTGGCGGCCCATCACCTCGACCAGGAACGCCCGCTGGTGGGAGGAGGCCGTCGTCTTCAGGCGATCGATGGCCTCGAGCGCGATGTTCAAAGCGGTGTCCACACCGATCGAGATGTCCGTGCCGACGAGGTCGTTGTCGATGGTCGAGGCGACGCCGACCACGGGGAAGCCCATCTGGGACAGCTTGTGGGCCCCCGTTTGGGACCCGTCCCCACCGATCACGACGAGGGCGTCGATGCGTCGCTCGATGAGGTGGCCAAGAGCCTTCTCGCGACCGACCTCCCTTTCAAAATCGGGGCTTCGGGCGCTTCCCAGGATCGTCCCCCCCTGCTGCAGGATGCCGCCCACGGCGCGGGCGCTGAGGGGTGTCATCTCGCCGGCAATCAGCCCGGCGTAGCCCTGCCGAACGCCAAGGACCTCCCATCCGCGATACACACCGGTGCGGACCACCGCCCGGATCGCGGCGTTCATGCCGGGCGCGTCCCCGCCACTCGTCAGGACCGCAATGCGTTTCATCGCTCGTGTCCTCTCACGCCAAATCGGCCCTCCCCCGATGCAGCAGCTCGTGGATCAGGGCGAGCTCGTCTCGGATGAGGCGGGGGAGGAGAAATTCTTGTCGGACCCGCTCTTGCCCCGCACGCCCGAAGGCCGCCCGGAGGCCGGGATGATCCAGGAGATCCACGACCCTTTCGGCGCACTCCTCCACGCTCTGGACGAGGTATTCCTGATACCCGTCGGGGAATTGCATGGGAATGCCTCCGGCCTTTCCGGCCACCACCGCCTTTGCCTTCCAGAAGGCCTCGGAGACGACGAGGCCGAAGCCCTCCTTCAGAGATTTCTGTATGACCAGGTCGGCCCCCCGCTGGAAGGCATTCACCTCCATGTTTCCCACGCCGGTCAGGTTGGTGAAGACGAAGAGGTCGGGGTCCTTGACCGCCTCTTCGTTGATGCTGTCGAGGAGCGCCCATCCCTCGGGATCGTCCCCCGCCATGGACCCGACGAGGGCCAGCTGGACAGCCGGCATGACCGCCTTGACCAGGCGATAGACTCGGATGACTCCCAGCGGGTCCTTCCACGGATCGAACCGGGAGACCTGCAGGAGGATAGGGCGGTTCAGATCGAGACCCGAATCGGCCAGCGCCCGCCGACAGATTTCCTCTGGCAGATCCATGTTCTTGGTGCTCAGCGGGTCGATGGCCGGCGGGATGACGGCCACCCGTCTCACTCGGAGATCCGCGGGGCAGAATTGAGCCATGGTGAAGACGGCTGCGTCGTACTCCTGGACGAAGGGCCTGAGGAACGCCCAGACCTCTGGATGGGGTTCCGAACTGTCGATGTGGCAGCGCCAGATCCATATCCCCTTTCTGACCCGGGTAAAGTGTGGGATCGCCGTCGGTTGGGGGTCGTGGACGATGGTGACGTCGTAGTCCTCGTCGAGGAGCCTGGCACTCTCGCGGTTGCGCTCGAGAAACGTCTCCTTGGCCCCCTGGGACAGGACGTATGCACCGCCCTGCAGGGCGTTATGAATGCCCTTTGTCACCTGGAAGAATTCCGGGTCGCCATGGATCAGGCGCCAGTCGGCTGATAGTCCGAGCGCATGCAACAGGGGGATCTGCCGTCCCAGGAGCTCGGCCACCCCGCCCCCGGCCGCGGTACTGTTGATGTGGCATAGGCGGAGGCCTGAGAGGGTGTCGGCGAGCGCTCTGATCTCGTCGATCAGGGCATCGCCCACGAGAGGCCGGTAGTTCTCCAGGTTCGTCGATTGGGAGCAACAATGCCGGCCGATGCCCACTTTGGGGAGCATGCTGCCTCCTCGGTCCAGGGGACACCGCTCACCCCGAGTAATGTCCCGGGGCACCGCCCATCCCGCTGTCCTTCCACCGTAGCACACTTGCGGGGACCTGGAAAAGCCGGAAGCGCCAGGCACTCGGGGTTTGGTGTAGAGAGGTGTAGAGAATAGAGCGGGTACAGGGAGGGGAGAGGGGGCAGAACGTACAGAAGGTACAGGGGGGACAGAGAGCACAGAAGATGCAGGGGGAGCAGGGGAGGGATCACCGACCCCGAGCCGTCGCCGTGCGCCGGGCCAGATCCATCATCCGACAGTACGCACACGTCTCGGTCGTAGTGGCCTGGCCGCAGACCTCGCACTCCTTCAGTTCGACCCCATCCGCTTGGGCGGAGAGGAAGGCCGGGCGGCCCTTCTTGAGGAAGCCAAAGTAAAAGCTCTGCTTCGCCCCCGGCGAAGCATGCTCGAGCTGGTTGAGGAGGTCCTTGTAAAACAAGGAGGTTGCACCGATCGCGTTCGGGCACTCGTCGTCGTGGTAGTCAATCCCGCGGAGCATGGCATAGGCCAAGGTCTCGCGCTCGGTGAGGCGGATGAGGGGCTTGACTGTCTTGACCAGCTTGGGATGGGTGGCTTCAAGCGCGGGTCCCATCCGGCCGAGCTGCGGCGTCTGCCAGTGGAGCAGATTGCCCAGGAGGGTTGCGGCGGCGTCGTCCAGGTTGTGACCGGTGGCGAGCACCGAAAAGCTTCCCTCAAGGGCCGCCCGGTTCATCAGGTACCGCTTGCTGAGGCCGCAGGCCGAGCACGGGACGCGTCGGGTATACTGGGCCAGTTCCGGAATCGAGAAGTCGTACTCCTCCTTGACGTGGGTGACGATGAGGGGGAGGCTGTTCTTCTTGGCGTACGCCTCGACCGTCGCGCGCGCCTGAGGGGAGTAGTGGTCGATCCCGAGGACGATATGAAAGCCCGTCGTGTGATAGCCGAGGCGCCTCAGGACCTCCCACAGGGTCAAGCTGTCCTTCCCGCCGGAGACGGCCACGAGGACCCGATCATCCTTCGACAACATCTTGTCGCTCTCGATGGTCCTCTCGACCTGCCGCTCGGCGTGGACGATGAAGCAGTCCTTGCAGAAGGCCGCATTATGGCGCCTCATATCGATCACCGCCTTGCCGGGACAGGTCTTACACTTCATCGTCCGAGCCTCCCGAGATGGCCGGGACCACCTCGACGGTCTCCTCATCCTTGACAAGCTCGTCCGGGGTGAGTAGCTCGTCACCCCGGACGACCAGGACCGACTCCGGATTGATCTTGAGCTCCTGGAGCAGATCCCGCACCCGCCGGCTGCCGGGCATCTCGACCTCGCGGCGGGGGCGGCGAATAATGACCTTCATGCGCATGCTCCATATATATATGATGCACGCTCACTCTATCAGGAAACACGGGGCCTTTCAACCCGTCCGGGCCGTGGCTAGAAGCCGGCGGCGTGCAGAGCCCGCATGATCTCCTCGATCGCGATCTTCGTCTTCCGGTAGCTCACCGTCGCTCTGCGCCGCTCGAGGTCCACGCTGACTTCCATCATCCCCTGAAGCCCCTTCAGGATCCTGGCCACCTCGAGTGCCTCTGCTTCGGATTTCATGTGGGCCATATGGATGGTCGCCTGCCCCAGCACCCGGTTCCGCAGGAAGCGGACAAAGAGCAGGACGACGAACACCCCAATGGACGCCACAACCACCCACTTCATCCGATCCTCCCTGGCCCAGGGACTTTACCCGAAGGGTTCCCCTAAGTCCAGATCTGGACACCGCTTCCCACTACTTGGCAATTCCGCCCTCTCCCCTTGACAGACAAGGGTGCAGGGCTAGTTTAGAGAGTGAAAGGGGAGTTTTGAAGAGAGGCTCCTGCCTGTAGCGCCACAAGCAGCCGAAAAGACCCACGCGAGACCTCCCCCCGCCAGTTAACCTCCCCAACGAGTTCAGGAACGAGAGGCGTGAAGCATTGTGTCCTTGCCCTTTACGGGACCGGGCCGGGAGGAGGTGACAAAGATGGTGCGCGCACCGAGCTGCTACACGTGCGGATCTTTCCTCACAGGCTTCGAACTGGACAAAGAGCTCAATTTCTTTATCTACTTCTGCCCTGACTGCAGAAGTGCGGAAGAGAGGTCTGCTCGGCTCAAGGCGAAAGAACAGGTTGTAGAGAGTGAGGTAATAGAGGAGGCGGCCTAGCCTCTATTAGTTGATGGACAAAATGTAAGGGCCCGGTCCCCCCCGCCCCGGAACACAGAGGGTCGCCAGAACTGGCGGCCCGTTTTTTCTGAACCAGCTTCCCCGACCGCTGCGGTATCATACCCGGGTGAAACTCGCAGTCCTCAAGGCGTTCCGCGAACACCCGGAAGCACGCCGGCTGGCGCTCATCTTCGCCGTAGTCTACTTTGCCCAGGGCATGTGGAGCCTTCCGGTCCAGCCGATCACCTTCACGCTGAAGGAGCGCTTCGGCTTCTCTGCCGCCCAGACGGCGGTATTCTTTTCACTCACCGTTATCCCGTGGCTCATCAAGCCGGTCTACGGCCTCATCTCTGATTGTGTGCCGCTCTTCGGGCGGCGTCGGAAGAGCTATCTGCTCGTGACCTCCGCGCTCGCAGCCACGGCCGGGTTCGGGCTGAGCCTTGTGGGCACCTACACCACCGGGAAGTTAGCCCTGCTGTTCACCCTCATGGGGCTTGGCCTGGCCTTCACGGACGTCATGGTCGATGCCCTGATGGTAGAGCACGGACGTCCGCTCGGCCTCACGGGAGCCTTTCAATCGGTCCAGTGGTCCTCGATCTACGCCGCCTCCATCCTCGTCGGCATCGCCGGGGGTTACCTCACGGAGCACGCCCCCCTCCAGGTGGCCTTTGCCTTGGCCGCGGTCTTTCCGCTCCTGTCGTTCACCGTCGCCCTCTGGGCGGTGCAGGAGCCATTGGTCGGCACCCGCGGACCGCAGTTCCCGCAAACCTGGCTCGCGATACAGAGCGGGTTCGGGTCACGCCATCTCTGGATCATCGCGGGCTTCATCTTCTTCTGGACCTTCACCCCCTCGATCGGGACCGCGCTGTTCTATTATCAGACGGATGTCCTCAAGTTCAGCCAGCAGTTCATCGGAACCCTCAGCTCGATCGGCTCGGCGTCGGCTATTGCGGGGGCACTCGTGTACGGTGCCTTCTCCAAGAATTTTCCATTTCGGTTGATCCTGAACTCCGCCATCGGGATCGGCGTCGTATCCACCCTTGGCTACCTGGGCTACGTGGGGCCCTATTCGGCCATCGTGCTGGGCGCGGCCTTTGGCGCGGTGGGCATGGTCGCGACGCTCGCCTTCCTCGACCTGGCGGCGAAAGCCTGCCCGAAGCAGGCCGAGGGGACCTTTTTCGCCCTGCTCATGTCGGTGTACAACGGGGGCGCCCAGCTCTCCCAAATCGTCGGCGGATGGCTGTACGATCAGGTGGGATACACGAACCTCGTTCTGATCAGCGCCGCGTCCGTCGCCCTCTGCTGGTTTCTGGTCCCCCTCCTGAAGCTCGAGGAGCTCGAGACCCAGGCGCGACAGGCAGTCCTGACAACTCCCCCCTCAGCGAGCTCCTGAGCCATCACCCCGGATCGTGGCCTGTGACACCCGCTGGCGCCCCCCCGCTGACGGTCCCTGCGGCCGGAATCAGACCTCGTAATCTTAAGATTGATATCTTAAGTTTGATAGTTGACTAGAGCCAAGGGGATATGATAGGAACGCTTAAGTGAGTAAATTTGCTCGTGGGTCTGCCAACGACACACAGGGGGTTGGTGACCATGAAGCTCATGATCATCCAGCCGACGTACTACACCAACAGGACCAACGGATCGGGTCAGTCCCTCTACAAGACCAGGCGAAGGACGCTCGTCGGCTTGACCTTGCCCTATCTCGCCGCGTTCACCCCCAAAGACTGGCATATCACGCTCGTCGACGAGCAGGTGGCAGACATCGATTTCGATGCGCCCGTGGATCTGGTGGCCATCACGACGTGGACGATCAATTCCTTCCGGGCCTACGACATCGCACGGAAGTATCGGGAGAGGGGAATTCCGGTGATCATGGGCGGGCCGCACACCTTCTTCCATGCCGAAGAAGCCATCGAGCACTGCGATGCGGTCGCCATCGGGGAGGGCGAAGAGATCTGGCCCGCCATGCTCCAGGATGCGGCGAACAACCGACTGCAAAAGATCTATCGTGCCCCCAAACAACACCACCTGAAGGGTCTACCCATCCCGCGTTACGACCTCATGAAGTTCCATGGGAATGGGGTCAACCGGACCTATTCGGTCCAAACTTCTCGGGGATGTCCGTTCAAGTGCGAGTTCTGCTCCGAGCGCTTCTATATCGGCGACCGGTATCGCTATCGCCCCACCCAGGAGATCGTCGATGAAATCAAGGAGATCAAGGCCAAGAACATCTTCTTCGCCGATAGCATGTTCGCGGGGAAAAAGGAGCACTCGATGGAGCTCATGGAAGCGCTCGTCCCCCTGAACATCCGCTGGTCCACCCTGTGGACGACGTATCTGTGCCGGGACGAGAAGTTCATGGATCTGGCCAAGCGCAGCGGACTCCTGCACGTGAACATGGGCATGGAAAGCATCAGCCAGGAGACCCTGGCCTCGATGAACAAGAACTTCAACAAGGTTCACCAGTACGACGAGATCTTGGATAACTTGCGGAAGCGGGGCATCAGCTATTCGCTCAACTTCGTCTTCGGATGGGACGGGGAGACACCAGATGTCTTCCAGGCCACGCTCGAGTTTCTGGAACAGCACCGGGTCCCGGTGGCCTACTTCTATATCCTGATGCCCCACCGGGGGACACCCCTGTACGAGCGGATGAAGCAGGAAGGCCGCATCGTCGACGAGAAGGACATGCGCCGGACGCCGGGAATCAGCTGCGAGATCAAACCGCTCTACTGCTCGCCGGAAGAGTTGGAAGAGAACGTCCAGAGCCTGTACGATCGTTTTTACAGCCTGCCCTCGATGTTCAGGCGCCTCCCCCTGCCCGTCACCAAGTCGCATGCCGCCTCTTGGATTTTGAATTTCTCGCAGCGACGAATGCGTCGGTTCGAGCGAACGCTGCAGAATTTCGATTGGACCTGATTCTTCCCTTGCGCGGTGCTCGTGACACGGCTATACTGTTGATTGGCTGGAGTGGGCCGGGTGGTCGCTCTGATCGCAAGATCGGGGAGGAAAGTCCGGACTCCACAGGGCAGGGTGGTGGGTAACGCCCACCGGGGGCAACCCCAGGGAAAGTGCCACAGAAAAGATACCGCCACGCCGGCAGCCCTTGCTCTCATTCTTGTTGGGGGCTGCCCGCGGGGTAAGGGTGAAAAGGTGCGGTAAGAGCGCACCAGCAGCCCGGTGACGGGCTGGCTTGGCAAACCCCACCCGGAGCAAGGCCAAATAGGTTCCGCCCCCTTGCTGTTTCAGTGAGGCAGAGAGTGGCCCGCTCTCGTGGCATGAAAGCCAGGCGGAACGGGTAGGCCGCAAGAGTCCTGCAGCAATGCGGGACCTAGAGGAATGATCACCCTTCGCCGCGAGGCGAAGACAGAATCCGGCTTACAGGTCCACTCCGGCCTCTTCTTTCTCCACTCTTCCTTTGCTCCCCCTCAGCCATCGGTCGATCGCTCCGCGTCCATCACCCCAGCCGTAAGACGAGCGGGAGAATGCCGGCGGTGAGCAACGCGGCCAAGAGCGGCGTGAGCACCCACCCGAGGGCAATGAGGCCCAGCACGGGCATCTTCATGGTGTGGAGGCCGCGGGCGAAGCCGATCCCTAGCACCGCTCCAATGAGGGCCTGAGTAATTGAGACCGGGATGGCAGGCAGGACGAAGGTGCCGATCTTCCACGAATGGGCGAAGAAGTCCACCGCGACGGCCTCGGCGAAGACCGCAATGAAAGCGCTGAAGGCATCGAGCCTCATCAGGTCGCGGCCGACCGTGAGCATCACGCGGTACGAATACGTGGCCGCCCCCAGCGCGATCGCCAGGCCTCCCAGGGTCGCCAGCATCCGGGACTGAGAGAGGGTCCACGGCCCGAACTGCACAGGCGCGAAGAGGTCGAGCCGAGCATAGACGCCGACGACATTCGCCAGATTGTTCCCCCCGAGCGCCCACGCCCCGTAGCAGCCGGCCGCGATGAGGCCGAAGCGCAGCCACCGGTCCAACGCGAACAGTGGCATGGGGAGTGAGCGAAAAATCAGTGCGGTGAGCTTATAGGTGCAGAACGCCACGGTCGCAGCAAGAACGGGGCAGGCCGCCCAGGTCAGGATGATGGTCCAGAGCAGGCGCCAGGTGGCGGTGTCCAGGCTGCCGACCATCATGAGTCGGTACCCGATCAAGGCGCCGACCACGGCCTGCGAGGTGGAGACGGGAATGCCGAGGCGGACCATCGCGGCGATGATCACGGCCGGCGCGACGGCCGTCGCAAACGCCCCCGGGAGCGTTTCGATCTGTCCCAGGGCTCCCAGGGTCTCCATAGCGGCCGGACCGTTGACGAGGCCGCCCAGGACGACGAAGACGGCGCAGAACCTCGCCGCAGTGGCGAAGCGGACCATGCGCGAGGCGACGGCGGTCCCGAAGACGTTGGCGGCGTCGTTGGCCCCCAGGGACCAGCCCAACAGGAGCCCGCTGGAGAGCCAGGCGACCATCACAGCAGCCGTTTGAGGGCCCAGATCATGATCTCATCCCCCCGGTCCTCCGCCATGTCGCAGATCGAGCCCAGGCGATCGAAGAAGTGGTTGAGCTGGAGCTTTTCGGCCAACTCGAGGCTGCCGTCGCCGAAGATCAGCTTCAGGGCCTGGTGTTCCACCAGATCCCCCTCGTGTTCCAGTTGCGATAGTTGCTGGACGCTCTGCCGGACCAGGTGGGGCTTGTTGAGAAACGCGCGGCTCGTCTGGGTCAGTACCTGGACGATCCGGGTCCCCCGATCGGTGAGGTCGGTCACGCTCTGATGCAGGTTCGGGGGGATCCGGAGCCGTTGAAGCAGCATCTCGCGCGTAATGGCCTGCATACGGTTCGGGATCTTGTCGAGCCCTTCAAGCAACGCCAGGATGTCGTCCCGGGTATCCGGCAGCAGTCGGTGCCCGTAGATGTGCTCCTCGATGGCGCGACGGAGCGTGTCGAGGCGGTTCTCTATCTTGTTGATCCGCTCAAAGGCGCTGAGGAACTCCCCTTCCTCTTTGGCGAGGTAGGCTCGGATCGCCTCGCGCATGTCGAGCGCGATGGCGTCCAGGTTGGCGAGGTATTCGTCGAGGTCGGCCTCGATCTGCCGTTGCTTGGCGCCGAAGAGGTCTTTGAGAAAGTTCCGCAACGCTCGATCCCACTCCGGAGGGCCAAACGTCATTGGGCTTGAAAGACCGCTATCGGCAAGAGATACTATGCAAAGCGTCGGACCCTGGCAAGAAAGAAAGGGGTTGACGAAGTGGGGAGGACGCGGGAAGCTATGTCATCCCGGGAGGGAGCGCAGGAATGTCCATGGCGAAGAAATTGAGAGAGCTGTTCGCCCAGCCCAGCCTCGTCCGGATGGTCGGAGCCCATGACGGCCTCGGGGCCAAGCTCGTCGAGCGGGCCGGATTTGACGGCGTCTGGTCCAGCAGCCTGGAGGTCTCCGCGTCCCACGGCATCCCGGACGCGAGCCTCCTCTCCATGACTCAGTACCTCGAGGCGGCTCGAAGCATGGTCGAGGTGACCTCGATCCCCGTGGTCGTGGATGGGGATACAGGCTATGGGAACGCCAACAACGTCTTCTACACGGTCGAGCGGTTTGAGGAGGCGGGCGTCGCTGGCATCACCTTCGAGGACAAGAAGTTCCCCAAGGATAACAGCCTCCTTCCCGGGGGCCGCCAGGCCCTCGCCGGCGTAGAAGAGTTCGCCGGCAAGATCGAAGCAGCAAAGGCAGCACAGCACTCCCCGGACTTCGTCGTGATCGCACGGGTCGAGGCGCTGATTGCCGGCTGGGGGCAGGAGGAGGCACACCGCCGGGCCAGCCGGTATGTTGAGGCGGGCGCCGACGCCATCCTGATTCACTCCAAGGCGGCTGATCCGGAGGAGATTCTCGAGTTCGTGACCCGGTGGGAGGGTCGGGCGCCGTTGGTCCTGGTGCCGACCATGTATCCGAGTCTCACCGAACAGCGGATTGAGGCGCTCGGCAAGGTCAAGATGGTCATCTACGCTAATCATGGTCTCCGCGCCGCTATCCGCGCCATGGAAGAGGTCCTGGCCAAGATCCGCCAGGACGGGGGTATCCACGACCTCGATCACCTGCTGGTACCCATGAAGCATGTCTTCGACCTGCAGGATGTCCCCAAGATGAAAGAGCGGGAGCAACGGTTCTTGCGTGATTAAAGGCCCCGAAAGACCCCCCCGAAGCATTTTCAGCCGCCCCCCCCCCCCGATTCCACGCTGACTGAAAGACTTGACAAATGCAGATTTTATGGTACAAGGCGTCAATAGGCCTCGTCTCTAATTCTGGCCCCAGAAATGCATAGTAAGGCTTCGGATAATGCTATGCATTGCTGCATAGCGTAGTAAGCCACCGGCGCCGGGTGCGGGGAGGGATGCTCGATGAGGCTCAGGGGAAAGGTCGCCGTAATCACCGGAGGTGCTCGGGGAATCGGACGGGCGACGGCGGTCCGTTTCACCGAGGAGGGTGCCCACGTCGCCGTCATCGACAGGGACCCGGAGGCGGGCGAGGCCGTGGTTGTCGAGATCACCAGCCGAGTCACCGGGCCGCGGAACGGGTGGCGCACGCCCCTCTTTGTGCGGGCCGACGTGACCAAGCGCGAGGAGGCGCAGCGCGCGATGCAAGAGATTCATGGGCGCTTCAAGCGCATCGACGTCCTCCTCAACAACGCCGGCATCGTTCTCGACGCTCAGCTTGCGAAGATGAGCGAGGAGCAGTTCGACACGGTGGTCTCGGTGAACCTCAAGGGGACCTTCAACTGCACGCAGGCGGTGGCGCCGATCATGATCGCACAGGGGAGCGGCCGGATCATCAACGTCTCGTCGATCGCGGGGCTCTACGGTAACTTCGGTCAAACGAGTTACGCGGCCTCGAAGGCCGGCGTGATCGGCATGACCAAGGTCTGGGCGCGCGAGCTCGGCCGCAAGGGCATATGCGTCAATGCCGTCGCCCCCGGCTTGGTCAGCACCGATATGCTCAACGGAGTGCCCGAAAAGGTCCTGCACCAGCTCAATGGCAAGATTCCGCTTGGCCGGATGGGACGGCCGGATGAGCTGGCAGGAGTCTACGCCTTCCTCGCCTCGAAAGACGCCGGATACATCAATGGAGCCGTCCTCAGCGTCGATGGAGGGATGATCATATAGGGGGATGCCTGGGGCCGCAGGCGACTCACGCGGCGGCCGCCTCGTGATGGAGGAGGACCCGGGCATCAACCACGCTGAGGCCCTTTTCGTAGACGATGATCGGATTCAGGTCCATCTCGGCGATCTCCGGGTTCTCTTGGCCCATCCGTGAGACCGTGAGGAGCAGATCGGCGAGGGCCGTGAGATCGGCCGACCTGCCTCCCCGAATCCCCTGCAGGATCGGGAATGCCTTGATCTCCCGGATCATGGCGACCGCATCCGGTTCGGTCAGAGGGACAAGCCTGAAGCTGACGTCCCGATAGACCTCGACAAAGACCCCCCCCAGGCCAAACATCACCACCGGTCCGAACTGGGCGTCCTGCGTCAGACCGGCGATCACCTCGGTGCCGGGTGGTGCCATGCGCGCAATGAGGATCCCCTTGAGGGCCGCCTTGGCCTGCCGGGAGCGCTCCACGATGTGGCGGTACGCAGCCCTGACTGCGGCTGCATCGTTGAGGTTCAGCAGGACCCCACCGACTTCGGTCTTATGCAGGATATCCGGCGCGACGATCTTGGCCACGACCGGATAGCCGACTTCAGCCGCTGCTTCCTCGGCCTGTTCGGCCGAGCTGACGAACCGGTGGCCGGGGACCGCGACCCCGTACGCCGCGAGTAGTTCATAGGCCTCCGGCTCGAGGAGATTTCGACCTTCCTGCATCGCTTTGCCGATCGCGATCGTCATGCGCCGTCCTATCGCAGCAGTTCGCTGAGCGCCCGGATACCCCGTTCAGGCGTGGGAAAGACCGGGATCCCCTTCTGGTGAAAGAGGAGCCGCTCTTGCCGTTCGACCTCTGCCCCCCCCAGGTAGATGACGAGCTGCAGAGGCTCCGTGCCGACCACCTTTGAGGCGCCGGGGATCGGATCGCCAAAGATCAGGCCGACGATGTCAAAGTGGGGGCCGGCCGCCTCGACCACCTGTCGGTACATCTCGGCGTTGGCGTCGCCAGTGAGATCGAGGGGGTTCGCCACGATGCAGTGCTTTGGCAGGACTGCCCGGAGTTTTCGCGCCACCTCCTCGGGAAGGGGGACGACATCCAGCCCGGTGTTCTCTGCCATGTCGGTGGCCAGGATGCCGGAGCCACCCGAACTGGTCACGATGAGGAGGCGCCGGCCCCTGGGGCGGGGGAGATAGGCAAGCGCCTTGCTGAAGTCGTAGAGCTGCTCCAGGTCGTCAGCCCGATGAATCCCGAGCTGACGGAAGACCCCCTCGTACACCTCATCCCGGCCGGCCAGGGACCGGGTGTGCGATTCGGCGGCCTTGCGCCCTTTGGGGGTCCGCCCCGCCTTCAGGACCACGAGGGGTTTCCGACATTGCCGGACGGCCTGGAGGAACTTGTGCGCGGCCTTGACCCCCTCCATGTAAATGGCGATGGTCCTCGTGTGAGGGTCCTGGGCAAAGTAATGGATGAGATCGGCCTCGTCTACGTCCGCCCTGTTACCCAGACTCACGAACGTAGATACCCCCAGCTCTTCCTGAGAGGCCCAGTCCATCAGGGCCGCCCCGACGGTCCCGCTCTGGGAGACAATGGCTACCCCACCGCGGCGCGTGAGGAGGGGCCACGAGGCACACAGGGGATGGTGGGGGTTATTGACCCCCTGACAGTTCGGCCCGATGACGGCCACGTTCGACTCCCGGGCCGCCTGGAGGAGCTTGTCTTGCAGCGCCTCACCCTCTGGCCCGGTCTCACTGAATCCGCCGCTGATCACGATGGCCCCTTTCGCCCCACGCTTGCTGCACTGCCGAATGGTGTCGGCTACGAGGGGTGCGGGGATGATGATGGTGGCCAGATCGACCTCAGCAGGAATGGTGTCAATGGAGGGATAACACGGGCGGCCGAGGATCTCGGTCGCTTTGGGATTGATCGGGTAGACCGTGCCGGGAAAGCCGGCCTCAAGGATGTTCCTGAAGATCTGGTAGCCGAGTTTCTCGGGCGCGGTGGATGCCCCGATCACGGCGACACTCCGGGGGCGGAAGATGGCCTGTAGGGACTCTCGAGACTTGAAGGAAGGGGATCCGTCGGCGGGCATGGTACCTCTTCACGAGAGGATGTGGTCTCGCCGACGCCTGCCGGTCGAGCCAGGACGTCAATCATACGAACCGTGCGAGTGGCCCAGAGTATGTACCATGGGGACGGGGAGGTGTCAAGGGATGAGCGGCAGGGGTGAAGAGGGGTGTTTCCTTGTGCGACCGCGACACGTTGGGTTATGATGGCTTCGGGCGCCTTCGACTCGTGCGAAAGTCTCGCGACAGGAGATCGAAAACGTGGAGCGCTTCACCAGCGCGCAGGTGAATTACGAAGACCTCCTCGAGAGCCTGCAGGATGGCTTGGTGGTCGTGGACCGCGGCCTCCGCGTCACCTTCCTCAATCCGGCCGGCGAAGAGCTGCTGGGAGTATCGGCCGCCACGGCCCACGGCAAGCCTTTGGCGAGCCTCTTGGGAGCCACCTCTCCCCTCATCGCCCTCGTGGATCGCGCCTTTGAGACCGGGCGGGCCCATGCCGAGCATGAGGCCAGTGTGCAGAATCCGCAGGGGAAGGTCTCGGTGAGCGCGATGGCCTCACTCTTGTCCGATCACAACGGAGAGGCCCGGGGGGGTGTCCTCCTCCTTCGGGATCTCACGCGGATTCGAGAACTCGAGGAACAGGTCCGCCGGGCGGAGCGCCTAACGGCCGTGGGAACGCTGGTGGCGGGCATCGCGCATGAGGTACGTAACCCGTTGATGGGGGTACGGGGGGCTGCGCAGCTCCTCATGGTTGAGTCGAGCTTCCCTCCCGCCCTGAAGGAATATTGTGACGTGATCATCCGCGAGGTAGACCGGCTGAACGGGCTCGTCGAGGGGATGCTCGCCTTCGCCCAGCCGAGCCCTCCTCGTGTTGTGGAGTGTAACGTCAACCAGATCCTCGAAGAGATTCTCGCCCTGGAGGAGCGGGTCCTCCGCCATCGGCGTGTCACGGTCGGGCGCATCTATGATCCTCAAGTCCCATCCATCGCTGCCGATCCCGACCAGATCCGGCAGGTCTTTCTCAATCTGATTCGGAACGGGGCCGAGGCGATGGAGGGGGGAGGAGAGCTCACCCTGGAGACCGCGTATGAGCGCCGCTCACCCCGATGCTTCGGTCTCTCGGTGGCGGTGGTCAAGGTGATCGACCAGGGTTCGGGCCTCTCACCCGAGGCCCGGCAGCACCTCTTCGATCCCTTCTTCACCACCAAGCCGAAGGGGACCGGCCTCGGCCTCGCCATCTGCCACCGGATCGTGGGGGACCACCGGGGCCACATCGAGATTGGAGACGCCGAGGGTAGGGGATGCGCCGTGACTGTCCTTCTGCCGCTGGCGAAACAGTAGACCGGGGACCGGAGACCGGAGACCGGAGACGGGAGACCAGCGACCAGGGACCGGAGACTCTAGTCTTCAATCTCCAGTCTCAAGTCTCCAGTCCAGATGCGGGAGCACACGTGGCTGAAACCCCGAAGGCGAAGATCGTGGTGGCGGACGACGAGGAGAGCGTTCGCTGGACGCTCAAAAAAGCCCTCGAGCGGTCCGGGTACGCTGTCCACGCCGTCGCGGACGGCCAAACGGCGGTGGACACCGCGGGGCGAGTCGGTGCCGACCTGGTCCTCATGGATATCAAGATGCCCACCGTCGATGGGCTCGAGGCGCTCTCGCAGCTCCGACAGCGCCATCCCGAGACCATGGTGATCATCATGACCGCCTTCGGCAGCCTCCAGGCCGCCGTCGAGGCGATGAAGCGGGGTGCGTATGACTATATTACCAAGCCCTTTGATTTTGAGGAGCTGGCGCTCCTCATCGGCCGGGCCTTAGAGGTCAAGAACCTGACGCAGGAACTCCACCGGCTCAAGGCGCAGCTCAGGGACCGCCAGGAGCTGGATGAGATCGTGGGGACGAGTCAGGGCATGCAGACGGTGTTCAAGCTGGTGGGCCAAGTGGCAGATAGCGCAGCGACCGTCCTCATCCAGGGTGAGAGCGGGACGGGCAAGGAACTGGTCGCCCGGGCGATTCACAAGAACAGCCCGCGCCACCAGGGGCCCTTTGTCACGGTCAACTGCGCGGCCATTCCCAGGGACCTACTCGAAAGTGAACTCTTCGGGCACGAGAAGGGAGCCTTTACGGGTGCCCTCGCCACCCGCCGCGGCAAGTTCGAGCTGGCCGACGGCGGCACGATCTTTCTGGACGAGATCGGCGAGATGGATCCCGCCCTGCAGACAAAGATTCTGAGAGTGCTGGAAGAGCGACGGTTCGAACGGGTCGGCGGCGAGGCCCCGATCACTTCGGACGTCCGGATCCTGGCGGCCACCAACCGGGACCTCAAGGGCCTCGTGACCCAGGCCCGCTTCCGGGAAGATCTCTTCTACCGGTTGAACGTGGTCGCGATCACGATCCCGCCGCTGCGCGAGCGTTATGAAGACATCCCGCTCCTGGTGGACCATTTCCTGCGCCTGTATGCCGGGGACGAGCACAAGGAGATCTCTCAGGAAGCCCTGGAATGTCTCCTCCGGTATCAGTGGCCCGGGAATGTCCGAGAACTCGAGAACGTGATCAAGCGGGCGTGCCTCTTGGCCCGGACCCGCCTCATCCTGCCAGAGCATCTACCGGAGGCGCTCCAGGCTGAGGCCGGTCGTGCCGAAGACTCCGCCGGCCCGCCGGGAGGACTGGGGCGCGAAGTCCGCGCAGAGGTCAAGCGGCTGGGCGGCGAGAAGGATGGCAAGCTCTACGAACACATCCTCGCCCTGGCGGAGGGGCCGCTCCTGCAGGCGGTGCTGGACCGGGTGGGGGGGAATCAGCTCAAGGCTGCGGAACTGCTGGGGATCAATCGGAACACGCTCCGCAAGCGCCTGCGCGAGCTCGGCATCTCGGGCAAGCGCGACCCCTCTTCCTCTTAACGAATGGCGATTGCCCCCCTTCCCCTGCCACCTTGCGTCGCCCCCCAGATGGAGTAGCAATGGCACTTGGCCCGTTGGGCACCGGGTCTTGTTTCACACGATTCGAGAATTCTCGAAACCCGGGATCGGACCAAAGAACACATTCAGGTCTGGCAGTTCAAGTTCGCTGGCGGGAGTCTCCCATGCGTCCCAAGGGAAAACAGGGAGACGAGAAAATTCTTCGGAAGGGGAGCGAGGCCATGGGATCGGCGCGGGCCGTTTTTTTAGCGGCGAGTCTTTTGTTCGTGAATCCCGCAGGGGCCGATCACGGCATCGGCGTGCTGGCGTCCGCGTATGTGCCGCGGAATGCAGATGAGGCAGCGATTGTCCGGCTCATCCGGACCGTCGGGGAAGGTTGGGAACGCAAGAATGTGGATCAGATCATGTCCGCCTATGCCCCGGATGCGACTCAGCGCGCATGGGACAACCCCGACGTGACGCGCGATTATGCAGGCATCAGAAACGAGGCCCTGGGTGCCTTTCGGGACCCTGACCTCGGAGAGGTGCGCTTTGATGACTGGATTCACCGCATCTCTATCGCCAATAACACGGCTGCCGTCGAGATAAACGAGAGGTTTCATGGCTGGAGCCGGGACCACTATTACCGGGACGTGTGGATGTTTGTCCGGCGCAAGGGTCAGTGGCTGTTGTTTCGTTACGATTACGAGCCCCAGCCACCCTTTCTGCCTCAGTGAAACAGAGATTCCGGCGCGGGGGATCCATGAAACGTCCGGTGGCCATCGCAGCGGGGCTTCTAACTGCTGTGGTGCTCGGTTGTGGGTCCCACGGCGAACCCACGAGAGGCAGGCGTCTTGAAGGGCAAGTGTTGGAGAGCGCAACCTACAAACCACTGCATCATTCTGAATCAGTAACCCTGCAACGAGGGGCGTATTCACAAGGGCACGAGACGGTCAATCTTGAGGAGGTACGTGGCTACGGTGATCTGAATGCCGACGGCGTGGAGGATGCAGCAGTGGTTTTGGTGAGATCCGGTGGAGGAAGCGGCACGTTCAAAGAGATCGCCGCAGTATTAAATCATAATGGTGTTCCGGTGCACGTTGCGTCTGCCGATTTGGGGGATCGAGTCAAGGTGGAAGCCATCGCAGTAGAGTCTGGCAGAATTCGGGTACAGCTGATCGTGCACGATAAAAATGACCCTATGTGCTGTCCTACGAAGTGAGGCACCTGGGAGTACCGGTTGCAGGAAGGCAAGCTGGTGAAGATGCAACCCTCATCCTAATCTCTGGAGAATTCATTCCGCCGTCCGGAAGAAGCGGCAGTAGATCTCCCTCACCGCCTCGGTGTGCCCCAGGAACTCTTGGAGAAGTCCCTGGGTCCTTTCTTCCGGAGGGGGATCTCCTCGATACAGGTGTCTGGCTAACTCCCCCAGCTCCCCAGCCTCCTCCCGAAACTCATTGAGCGATCGATCATGGATGAGCCGCAATCCGTTCTCCAGATGCCTGAGGAAGTGGTACGCGGAGATGAGGATCTGATAGTCGCCCTCGGTCAAGAGCTCCTCGGTCCGCAGCTGCGTCAGTGCCTCGACGGTATTCGTGCGACGCAGGGCCTGATGGGTCCTGCCGAACTGCAGCTGAAGAAGCTGGACGATGAAGAGGATCTCTACCAGCCCCCCTTTCCCGAGTTTGACGTTATGCCTCCCTTTGTGTTCCCTGGCCAGCTCGTGACGCATCCGTTCCCTGAGGTGGTGGATCTCCGGGATCGTCTCCTCGGTGAAGGGGCGTTCATACACGATCCGATGCACACCCTCTTGGACCCGAGTCGCCAGCCTCTCATCCCCCGCGACGCACCGGGCCCTGAGCAGGGACTGTCGTTCCCATGTCAGGCCCTGCTCGGCGTGATAGGCCTCAAAGGCCTCGAGTGATGTCACCAGGGGGCCAAACCGTCCTGAGGGGCGCAATCGGGCGTCCACCTGGTATGCATACCCCTCCCGTGAGGGGCTGCTCAAGGTAGAGATGAATCTCTGGGCCAGTCGAACAAAGTAGTCGTGGTTCGGGAACCCCCGGGTCGTCTTCCCGTCTCCAGCATAGATAAAGATCAGATCGAGATCCGAATGATACGCCATCTCCCTCGCGCCGAGGGCGCCCAGGCCCAGGATGACCATCGGGACCTCCCGCTGTCGCCGCTTCGCATCAACAGACATGGGGACCCCATACCGGGGCCGGAGTTCTTCTCTGCAGAGTTCCCAGGCGGCCTCCAGGCACACCTCGGCGAGGTCGGTGAGCTGTGCGCTGACGCCTTGCGTATCCAGCGCCCCATAGAGATCATTCAGACCGATGCGCAGCAGTTCTGCATGGTGAAACCGGCGGAGGGCGTCGAGTTTTTCTTCGAAGGATGGTGATGAACGGAGATCCTCCGTGAGCTCCCGGCCCATGAGGTCGCGTTCCATGTGTGGAGCAGAGGTCTCGGCCAAGACAAAGGTGTCCAAGAGCTCCGGGTGCTGGATGAAGAAGCTGGACAGGTAGGGGCTCGTCCCGAAGAGACGCATCAGAAAGGTCAGAATCTTGGGATTCTCGGCGAGGAGGGCGTAAAAGCTCGTTCGCGCCCCGACCCTCGTGAGAAACTCCTCCAGGTGGCTCAGGGCCTGTTCAGGGGAGGGAGACTCCAAGGCTTCGGAGAGCATGGCGGGAGCCAACCGCCGCAGGAGCCTCCGGGCCTGCTCCGAAAGACGGGGCAGGGGTGGCCCCTCCCCCTGGCTCAGGGTGAGGAGGGAATGGTACGCCCTCTCCGGAGCCCGGAAGCCCGACGCTGCGAGCTTTTCGAGGATCCGTTCTTTGGCATCCGGATCCGGCAGGAGGTCAAGAAAGTCGCTCGTCTCACCCGAGACCGCCCCCGATGGCCGGGCAAAGAGGCGAGTGGTGATCTCCCGGACGGCCACCGCGCGCTCTTGCACGTCAGCGCGAAGGGCCTCGCCCGGCTTTGCACCCCGATAACCTATGGCCCTGGCCATGCGCGCCAGATCCTCCGGGACGTCGGGGAGGGTATGGGTCTGCTCGTTGTGAGCCATCTGCAGCCGGTGTTCCAGGGTCCTCCAGGTGATGTACGCCTCTCGGAGGCACCTGTGATCCTCAGCGTGAATGATCCCGAGTGCCTCCAGCTGTTCCAGGGTCCGCAGGGTGTTCCACTCCCGAAGCACCCGATACTTCCCCCCGTAGATGAGCTGCAGTGCCTGGACAAAAAACTCGACCTCTCGGATGCCTCCCGTCATGTATTTGAGATTAAATGGGCCCCGGGTGCTGGCGCGTTCCTGCTCCAGCCTCGTCTTCATCCGCTGGATCTCTTCGATAGCGGTGAAATCGAGGTATCGTCGATAGACGAAGGGCTCGACCCGCTGCAGGAACTCTCTGCCGAGATCGATATCGCCCGCCACAGGCCTGGCCTTGATCAGGGCTGCCCGTTCCCATGTGTCGCCCCACGACGCATAGTAGAGCTCTGCGCCGCGGAGCGAGTTGGTGATATTCCCGGATTTTCCGTGAGGCCGGAGCCTGAGGTCGGTCCGGAAGACGAATCCCTCCTCGGTGATCTCTCCCATCGCGCCGGTGATCATTTCGGCGAGCTTCACGAAAAAGGTGTCGGATCGCAGCCGCTCCTGGCCATCCGGGCCGGACCCTGCCTCGGTCTCTCCCTCGTCCGACGTGTGCAGATACTGGAGGTCAATATCGGAGCTGAAGTTCAACTCCCTCCCCCCGAGCTTCCCCATCCCCAAGACCACAAATCCGCGCGGCTCCACCCCCTTCCGGGCCTCCCGAGCCGGCGGTCGGCCAGACTCGGCGCTGAGTGTCGTATAGCAATACCGGTACGCCAGTTCCAGGCAGGCACTCGCCAGGTCCGAGACTTCCTGGGCCACCTCTGGGAAGGGCGCCATCCCGCCGAGATCCCTGAGCCCGATCCGAAGGACCTCCCGCTGCTTGAACCGGCGGAGTTTAGACCGGAGGTCTGCAAGATCCTGAATCGGCTCTGCGAAGGCCTGGAGAGCGGCACGATGATCGGCTTCTCCTCTGTGCGTATTGATCCCCCCTTCGCAAAAGAGCCATCGAAGGATCTGGGGATCACGAACCAGCAGTGTGGTGAAGTACGGGGAGAGGGCGAAGGCAGTGACGAGAATCCCGAGGGCCCTCTCGTCCCGGAGCAGCGAGCTCAGAACCGATCCAGGTGCGGATGCGACACTCTCAAAGCCATCGAGGGCCCGGTCCGGATCAGGAGATTCTGCACAGAGGGAAAGGAGCCGTGGGAGGGCAGGCCTCAACGCTTTCTGTTGCTGGAGGCTCTTGAGATTGCTGAGCACCCTCTCATTGTCGGCAAAGCCGATCTTTTTCACGAGGGGCCCAAGACCCTTCCACTGCTTCGATGCGAGGGCAGAGCCGATGCGGGCCTGAAGGTTCGTCATCTTCACTGGATCGTACCGTCAAGACGTCCATGTCGCTTTCAGGGTGTAACAGGGCGGAACGATTATACCGGGTGACGTTGATCGCGGTCCAGCGGCTTACGTCGTGTCATGCGGCAGGTTTGGAGTTCGAGAGAAGAGCAGCCTCAATCCGGAAGAGCAGGACGGGATCCGGCGCAAGGCGGTCAGGATCGGCTAAGGGAGCAGGCCCCGGAGTCGCTCTAGCGCTTTGATGGTCAGGCGCCGCCCATGCACTTCGAGCAACCCTTCCCGCTGAAATTGGCTCAGGAGGCGCATGGCCGTCTCCGGGCTGAGGCCAACGAGGGCGGCCAGCTCACCCCGACGCAGGTCTAACTGGAGCGTGATACCCTTCGACCCGGGTTGCCCGTACCGTTCTGCGAGCTCCAAGAGCTGGGTGGCCATCCGCGTGCGGGCGTCGCTCAACGCCACGGAAGCAAAGCGGACCTGGGTCTCGACCAACACACGGCAGAAGTATCGGAGGAGGGGAATGAGGAGTCCGTCACGACTCTGGAGCAGTTCGAGGAGGGCCTCGCGTCTTATGAAGGCACTCTGACAGGTTTCGAGGGCCTCAGCGGTATTCGTGAAGGGCATCCCCTCCAGGAGGGCCTCCTCCCCGCAGATCCCCCCGTGACCCACGATCCGCAGGATCTGCTGCCGCCCCCGATTGTTACCCCGCGTGAGCTTGACCCGGCCCGAGCAGAGGATGTGGATGCCCAAGGCGGGCATCCCTTCGTGGTACAGGATCTGTCGGGCCTGATAGGTCCGGCTGTGACGGATCCCCCTCGTCGCCTCGATCTCCTGGGGAGAGAGCCGGCTCATGAGCAGACAGTTCTGTCTTGCTCTACACTCCGGACACGCGTTGCGTTGCATCGCTCCCTCGTTGAGTCGCCGCACCTCTAGGACGCCGGGACATTGGCTGCACCCAGAGACCCGCGGGGGATTTCTCCCCGTCCGGGTTGATAGTCACAGAGTGGCTCCTCCCCGAAGCAATCGCCGGTGACCGCATAGGCCCGCGCCCGAGAGCCTCCGCAGACCCATCGGAACTCACAGCGGCCGCATCGTCCCTTCATCCGATCCATATCCCGGAGCGCCTTCAGCTGGGGAGAACTCTGATAGGTGTCGGCCAGCGGTGTCTCGCGCACATTCCCGAGCAGCGGATGCGGGAGAAAGCCGGCGGGGTAGACCTCCCCCGTGTGGGAGACAAAGATGACCCCATTGCCGTCCCGAACCCCGAAGCCCATTCTCCTCCCCAGCCTCCGGATCGCCTCAACGGTCGTCCCCTCGTCGAGCTTTCGCTGGATCCAGTACCTCCGATAATGAGGGGCCTCCACCGTGCTGACGTGGAAGGGTGCCTGCCCGGAAATGGAGTACACCCACGCGAAGAGCTTCTCCACGTCCTCCGGCGAGGGGATTCCGAGCGTCGCTCCCCGCCCCACGGGGACGAGAAGAAACAGACTCCATCGGCGAACGGGAGGCACCGCCTCTTCCCGCAACAGGTGGTACAGCGCGTTCAGATGCGGAAGAGTCTCCCGCGTGACGGTGGTGTTCACCTGCACGGGGAGATGAAATTCCCGGGCCCACCCCAGCGCGTTCATGGAGCGTTCAAAGGTACCGGGGACTCCCCGGAAGGTGTCGTGGACCTCGGGGCTCGGTCCATCCAGGCTGATCCCCAGGGCGGCCACGCCGAGACTGCGGAACTCACGGGCCGCCTCGCGGGTCAGGGTCGGGGTGGTGCTCGGCGTGACGCCGAGGGGGAGGCGGATCTCTCGGGCGTACGCGATGAGCTCAAAGAGATCGGGCCGCTTCATTGGATCCCCACCCGTGAGGATCATCATGCTCCCCATGGCCTTGACCTCTCGCATCAGAGCTTTCCCCTCCGCGGTCGAGAGCTCACGCGGATCGCGATGGGGAATCGCCTCGGCCCGGCAGTGCTTGCATACGAGATCGCAGGCAGTGGTCATCTCCCAATAAACGTTGAGGGGGGCGTCCCAATACAGGGTAAGGAGCCGGGTGGTCTCCTCCAGGAGTTCTGCGTGAATCACGCCGACCTCCTCAGCGATGAACGGGCTTCGAGTTGCCCCGGCGGGCTCTGTCGTTGATGACGGCGATACCGCCGGCAGAGGATGTGCTTGGGGGTTCTACAGCGGTTCCAGTACTCCCAGAATCCGGGAAGGGTGCTGAATCCCGAGACCGGATCACGGCACCACGCGGGGACGAGCTGGTCGTCGTGGACTTGCGGGTCGGAGGGCCACAAGAGGTAAGGGCAGTTCATGGCGCATCCCTTTCCCGTCACGCCGTCTCTCGGAATCTCTTGGCCGCCGCACTGACCTAGCGTTCACTGGATCCGGTACCGTCGAGCCACAGCCCTCCCGTCGCCGGACAACTCCCTCCGGATGATCTCAAGAGCAAGGGCAGTGCCGCACCGCGTCTCAGAAATGCTGAGGGGCAGGAAAACAGATAACCCGTTGATTCTGAAGGACGTCAAATGATCAAAAGGCAAGGGTGAGCCTGGCAGGGAGTGCGGCGATGGGGCAAGCATGTCCCGGACCAGGCCCTGGTGGGAACGGGAATAGGTGCTTGCTTTTAATGCATTGCGGGCTATTACGGGGAGTCATCCCGTGAGACAGCAGTGCCACAGGGGACTAGATCCTGTCCCACAGTCTCTTCTGTCTTCCCTATTTTTTCCTCGGCGCGCTGCTTTCTTGGCGGACTCGGTCTTGAGACGATTTTTGCTGCAGGGTCCGAAGATAGTTGACGATGTCCCAGCGCTCCCGGGGCGAGAGGGCGTCCCCTTGGCCGGGCATCAGCGCACCGCCATCCCGGATCGTGCCGTAGAGGAACCCATCGGGGCGCTGCCGAAAGAGATCGAGGGTCAGGTCGGGCGGGGGGACAAATTTGCTGGCGACGGGGCCACCCCCTTTGGCGTCGGGACCGTGGCACAAGGCGCAGTAAATCTGAAAAAGATGCTTGCCGTTTTCGGTGGAGACCGGTCCGGGCTCGACGGGATTTCGCAGCCGCTCCCCGGCCTGGACGCGATCCATGGCTGGCTCTTTGCCTTGCCTCGGGACCGACCCTGGGGGGGGCAGGCGTGGGTCTTCCTGCGGCCGGACGGAGGGTTGCTTGACCATGTCGGTGCTCCACGGCCACCCATACGCGAGGCCCGCCGCCAGGACCACGAGGCCTGCCGCGACCCCGAGCGATCGCCAGAGGCTCGTCATGGGCGAGACTCGCTTCCATGCCAATCGGTTACGCGCTTGACGAGGTCTTCTCAAGGGCGTGCGCTCCTGTGAGATTCGGGATCTCAACCGACGGTGTCAAGGGGAGAATGGGGAACTGCTGGAAAAAAAAGCCGTAGCTCCACCCCGCCACACCGAGGAACCCGGCCGTCACGCCGATCTCAATCCAGCCCAAGGGGGCGGCCTCCCCGGGCCAGAGCGACGGGACCACCAATACGTAACGCTCGAGCCACAGCCCGGCACTGATGAGCAGACCGATCGCAAGCATGATCGTTGTATTCTCCTTGGCCCTTCGGCTCAGGAAGACCACGAAGGGAGCGAGGACGACCGCGACCAGGACGCTCCACGACAAGGGCGCCCAGGGATGCTCCCAGAGACGGAGGACCACGAAGTGCGTCTCTTCGGGGAGGTTGGCGTACCAGATGACGATGTATTGTGACCAGACCATCGCGGCATACATCAAGGTGAAGCCGAAGACGAGCTTGCCGAGATCGGAGAGCTGACGAGATGCGATCCCGGGAAGTCCCCGGCGGGCCAGCAGGGCGACCACCACGGTCAGGCCGGCAAGGCCCAAGTAGAAAGAGCTCACGAAGAAGTACACGCCGAAGAGCGAGCTATACCAGAAGGGATCCAGGGCCATGATCAGGTCAAAGGCCATGAAGGTGTACGTGATCGGATACGCCAGGAGCACGCCGGCCGCCAGCACATCGACGCCGCGCTCGCTCCGTTGGATCTCCAGTCGCTCGCCCAGCCACCCCTGCGCGAGCACGCTGTAGAGCCATCGCCGCGGCCTGAGCCCGCGCTCGAGGGCCGCGCCCACCTCGGGCCGCAGGGAGTAGTAGACGAAGAGGAGGCTCAACACGGTCATCGCTCCGAGGCCGAGTCCTCCGCGCACGAAGATGAACCGAGGATCGAACCAGGCGCCGCGCAGGGGGTTCACCTCCTGGACGCGGCCGAAGAAGAGGTCCAGGGCGGGATAGAGCGGGAAGAAGAGCAGGAAACTCAACGGGAGAAAGGCCACCATCCCCTCGGCCAGGCGCCGGATGGTGAGACCCCATCGGGCCTCGACCACGTGGTAGATGGCGGCGAAGACCACGGCCCCCTGGGCCAGGCCGCTCCAGAAGAGAAAGTTCACCAGATAGATCTGCCACGCCCGCGCCGGGTCGTGGAGAACGGCGATCAGGAGGATCGCCGAGCCCAGGCCGCTGAGCCCGATGCACGCTCGCATCACGCCCCGGTTCATGGGGGGCGGCAGCGTCCAGCGCTCTTCCCACCGCTCTGGCATCTTCGCTTCCTCCGTCCGCGTCGGGGAGATCCTTTCACTCCCCGACCCGGTGGACCTCCTCCGCATCCGCGCTCTCGAGGAGGCGGGTCACCGTGTCGAAATCCTTGGCCTCGCAGCGCACCCAGAGTCCAAACCGGTCCTCCGAGAAGCGCGGGTCATACGCCGGAACGGTGTGGATCAGCGGCAGGCGGGCGTTCAGCAGCATCCCCCCGAGCGTCAGGAGCCCGCCGAAGAGGATCGTCAGCTCAAAGACGATGATGAGGAACGGGGGGATCGAGACAATCGGCTTCCCCCCGGTGATGAGTGAGACGTGGAGCGAGGTGCCGATGGTCAGGGTGAACCCCGTCGCCGCGCCCAGGAGGCAGCCGATGAGGGTGAAGACGCGCACCGGACTGGGCGGCTTCTTCAGTGCCTCGTCGATCGCGTGATGCGGGACCGGCGACAGGGCCTGGAGATCCCGATACCCCGCCTGACGCAGCCGGTTGATGGCCTCGAGGAGGCTGTCCAGGTGGCGGAAGCTCCCCACGAGCCCTGCGGATGGTCGTGCCATGGTTACGCCTCGCTCCCGGTCGACTTCATGGGCGGAGGCAGCTCCTCCTTGACCTCCACGATGGAGATGACCGGCAAGAGCTTTGCGAAGAGGAGGAACCAGAAGAAGAACCATGCAAAGGCGCCCAGGGTGATGCTGATATCCACCCAGGTCGGGATAAACAGCCCCCATGAGTACGGGTCGTACTCGTGGGCCAATCCGGTCACGATGATGACGAACCGCTCACACCACATCCCGATGTTGATCAGGATCGAGATCCCGAGGAGCCAGGGGGTGCTGGTGCGGATCCGCTTGACGAAGAAGAGGAGGGGGACGAGCGAGTTGAAAAGGATCATGATCCAGAAGGGGACGGCGTATTCGCCCGTCACCTGATAGACGAAGCGCTGCCACTCCGGGACGTTGTTGCTGTACCAGGCGATGTAGGTCTCGACCACATAGGCATAGCCGACGATGAGGCCGGTCAGGATGATGAGCTTGGCGAGGTTCTCGAGGTGCGTCTGCGTGAGATACGTGTCGAGGCGGAAAATACGCCGGAGCGGGATCAGGAGGGTGATGACCATCGCCAGCCCCGAATGGATCGCACCGGCGACGAAGTAGGGGGCGAAGATGGTGCTGTGCCAGCCGGCGACGATGGACTGGGCGAAGTCCCACGAGACGACGCTGTGCACCGAGACGACCAGGGGCGTCGCCAATGCCGCCAGGAACAGGTAGGCGGCCTTGTAGTGGCGCCACTGTCGATCGGTCCCCTGCCAGCCCTGCGCCAGGAAGGCGTAGAGGTGATGCCGCCATCCGGTGGTGCGGTTTCGCACCACGGCCACGTCCGGGACCAGTCCCGTGAAGAAGAAGAGGACGCTGATGATCATGTAGGTCATGACGGCAAAGACGTCCCAGATCAGGGGTGAGCGGAAATTGACCCATAGCCCGCCCACCTGCGGATACGGCAGGAGCCAGTAGAAGAACCAGGGGCGCCCGAGGTGGATCAGGGGGAAGAGGCCGGCGGTCAAGAGGGCAAAGACGGTGACCGCCTCCGCCGTCCGGTAGACGCTGGCACGCCACCGGACCCTGAACAAGTACAGGATGGCCGAGATCAGGGTGCCGGAGTGGGCGATCCCGACCCAGAAGACAAAGTTGGTGATGTCCATCGCCCACATGACCGGGTGGGTGAGCCCCCACACTCCCAGGCCGCGCTGGACCGTGTACTGCCAGGCGAAGATTCCCCAGAGGAGTACCAGCAGGTTGGCGAAGAAAACGACATAGTACCGCCACCCGGGGGCCTTCATGGCCTGAAGGATATCTCGGTCAACCTGGCTGTAGGTGAGGTTGGACACTAGCCCTCCACCGGCCCGGCAGTGATCTTCTTGAGGTAGGTGATCGCCGGCTGGGTATTCAGATATTCCAGGACCCGATACCGCCGCGGGTCTTTCGATCGCCGAGAGACCTCGCTGTCAAGGTCCTTCAGGTCGCCAAAGACGATCGCCCGCGTGGGGCAGGTCTGGGCGCACGCGGGGACGATCTCGCCGTCGCGGACGGCGCGTCCCTCTACCTTGGCCTGGAGCTTCCCGCCCTGGATCCGCTGGACGCAGAAGGTGCACTTCTCCATCACTCCCATACTCCGGACGGTCACATCCGGGTTGAGCTGCAGATGGAGCGGTTCCGGCCACTCCGCCATGAACCAGTTGAACCGGCGGACCTTGTACGGGCAGTTGTTGGAGCAGTACCGGGTGCCGACGCACCGGTTGTAGACCTGCACGTTGAGGCCCTCCTGGTTGTGATAGGTGGCGTAGACGGGGCAGACGGATTCGCACGGGGCGTTGTCACATTGCTGGCAGAGCATCGGGAGGAAGCGGTGCTCCGGATAATCGGGTGCCCCTTCGTCCACGCGTTGGACTCGGATCCAGGACATTTCGCGTCCCTTGGCCACCTGCACCTTTCCCATCACGGGGATGTTGTTTTCGGCATAACAGGCGGTCACGCAGGCCCCGCATCCGATGCAGGCGTTCAGGTCGATGGTCATGCCCCACCGGTGTTTCGGATGCGAATGCTCCGGATACATCTGCAGCAGGTGGGGGTGTTTCTCGGGCTCCCGAAGGCGCTGGACCTCGGCCAGCGGGACGGTCTGGATGATTCCGCGATCGTGAGGACGATCACTTCCGGTGGTCGAGGCCAGCAGGTGCCGCCTCCCGGTCCGGGTGACCAGGACCCGCGTAGCAATCCACGGCTGACCGCCCGATGCCGTCTCCGGCTCGGCGGGGAGGAGAGGGAGGGGATTGGCGCCACGCCCCTCGGCGTACCGGCCGAACGCCGAGTGCCCCTGGCCGACGGCGACCGCCGCCGTCCCGAGGCGCACACCGCCGGAGAGATGCGCCGGCAGCTCGAGGGTGCCCAGCGGAGACTGCACTCGCAGCAACTCCCCCTCGCTGACACCCAGCCGCTTGGCGTCGGCGGGATGCATGTCGATCCAATTATCCCAGACGATCTGGGTCAGGGCATCGGGGAGTTCCTGCAGCCAGGGACGGTTGGCGGTCCGCCCGTCATAGAAGATCGGAGAGGGATAGGGGATCAGGGTCAATCCCTCGCTCTCTCCCGCGAAGCGGGGTGCCTCGAATCGGTGCCGGAAGACCTCCGGGTTGGGACGCACGGGGCGTAACGGGACAGATCGGAAGAGGCCGCCCTGCTGAAGGGCCCGCGCCCAGAAGGTCTCAAAATCCTCGGCAGGCCCGGAATGCCGGTGAAGACCTTTCCACTGATCCTTCAGGTACGCGGGGAAGTCCTCCCAGGGGAGCTGCTGCTCGAGCCCCATCCGCCTGGCGACCGACAGGAGGACATCGCCCAGGGCCTTGGTCTCGTAGAGGGGTCGCATAGTCGGCTGCTGCAGCCCCTGGATACCGTCCCAGGGCTCGATGTCGCTCCAGCCCTCCAGGAAGGTGTGATCCGGCAGGATGAGATGTGACGCCATCGCGGTTTCATCCGGAAAACTGGCGAAGCTCACCACCAGTGGCACCTTCTCCAGCGCCTTCCGGAAGCGCTCCCCCTCCGGCAGCGTGAATGCGGGGTTCACGCCTGCCAAGAGCACCAGGGAGACCTCGCCCTTTTCCATCGACTGGAGGAGGGTTCGCATCTCACGGTAGGGCGAGGTCCGTCCGGCGGCGGCGGTCGGGCCGAAACGGACGGTCCGGCCGACGTTCCCCGCAACGTAGTTGAGCAGAGTGGTCGCCAGGCAGATGTCCGTCCCGTTGGAGGTCTTGCCGTCGGCCACGGCGAGACTCGGCCGTGACCGGGCAAAGGCGCGAGCCAGGACGCGAACCTTGTCGGGCGAGATCCCGGCCTGTTCCGCGGTTTCCGCCGGCGTCCAGCCCTCCACCAGCCTTCGGAGGGCCGCCTCCTCGGAGGCGGGGAGAGCAGTCGCGAGCCCCTCCGCGAGAATGGCGTGAATCATCCCCAGGGCCAGTACCCCTTCGGTGCCCGGGCGCACGGCGATCCATTCGTCAGCGTTGGCACCGGTGAGCGACAGGCGAGGACCGATGTAGGTGAAGCGCCCCATGCGGCCGTCGCGGTACGTTCGCATCGCGCCGAATTGGCGGGCGTGCTCGACGGGAGAGAGCCAGGTTTCGAGGAAGTCGGCCCCGAAGGAGAGGATCAGTTCCGCCTGCTCGAGATCATAGAAGGGAACGGCGGCGACGCCGAAGGCCAGGCGATTCGCCTCACGAAGCGGTTCGTGGCTGACGGCCTCGTAGCGGAGCCGGGACCCGCCCCCTACGGCCCGGAGCCACTCGTCGATCAGACGGTCGAGGCTTCCCGTGACGAGCGGGGTCACCAGGGCGACGCGACCTCGCCGTCCCTTGAGTTCTGCCAACCGGGCGGCGAGAGCCTTCTCCCCTTCCTCCCACGAGGTCGGGCCCCACGAGCCGTCCGTCCCCTTCCTCAGGGGCTGTCGGATCCGGTCCGGGTTGTAGAGCCCTTGGAGGCTTGCCTGACCACGGGCGCAGAGGCGGCCGCGGTTGACCGGATGATCGGGGTTCCCCTCGACCTTGATGGCACGCCCCTCCATGGTCTTCACCAGCATCCCGCAGCCGGCGGGACATTCCCGGCAGACGGTGGCGTACCAGGTGGCCTCGCCCGGGATGATCTCCTCGGGTGGAACGACATACGGAATCAGACTCTCGGGCGGCTGCGCCCCACAACCCGCCATCGCGGCCGTCGCCCCACCGATCCCGATGATCTTGAGGAAGTCGCGCCGATTCACTTCCATGAGGGTCGTCCGAAGTCCGATGTCCGACGTCCGAAGTCCGACCAAATTCGAATTTCGAAAGGCAACTATCCCCTTAAAGGGTAAAGCTTTGAGGCGTATAGTGGCGCCGAAAGGAGGCGGTGACCACTATGAGCCTCTTCCAGTACCGGGCGTTCATCGCA
>JAKEGQ010000105.1 GCA_022615475.1 Candidatus Methylomirabilota bacterium
ACCTCGCCATGGATCTCGGCTTGACGGCCCTCTGATGCTCCGGCGAGGCGGTTGTGAAGGGGTCGGGTACGGCTTTGTCAGCAACCATGCTGGGACAAAGGTTCCCCGGAAGGGGGAGCATCTTACGTGGCAACAATAGCTGAGCAGGTGGCCGGTGACGCATAAAGACTGCAGCCCTTCTCCTCGGAACAGGGGGTCCGTAGCTTTCTGCGCGCTGACTTGCGGGATTTTCATCACAGCGTGTGCGGCCGGCCGAATCACAGGCGGGGCGTACGTGAACGAGGCGAAGGGATTTGCCGTCCCGCTGCCTCCGAACGGCTGGAGCGTGGAAACAGGGGAAGAGGCAGACCTCCTATTGCGGCATCAGAATCGAAAGGCGGGGATGGTGGTTAACGCTACCTGCGGCGAGATCCCATCCGGCCGCCCCTTGGAGATCGTGAGCCGACACCTCTTTTTCGGCATCCGGGCGAAGGAGGTGCTCCGCGGCGAACGTCGCGCTACCGCCCAAGGGGAGGTGTTCGAGGTGGTCCTGCGGGGCGAACTGGATGGCGAGGAACTCCTTCTCCATGCCCATACCCTTAGGGGACCTGAGTGCGTCTACGACTTGGTGTTGTTCGCGTCTCCGGAGGAGTATTCTCGGGTAAACGGGGAATTTGAGACAATGCTGCCGCGGTTTCAACTAGTGGGGGGAGGGACGCGATGAAGGCCTTCTTCGACTATCTCGGCGGCAGCACCCTCTTGGCTTGTCAGGCGTTCCGGGAATCGCTCGTTCCTCCCTATCGCTTCGGGCTCTTCGTGACGCAGATTCACGCCATGGGTGTCCTCTCTCTCGTCCTGACGGTGATCGCCGGCCTCTTTGCCGGTATGGTGGTGGCGCTCCAGGGGGCGCATGAGCTGCAGCGTTTCGGGGCAACGCTCTACATCGGCCCGACGGTGGCCAAGTCCATGGTCCGGGAGGCCGGTCCGCTCATGACGGCACTCCTCGTCGGGGGAAAGGTCGGAGCAGGGATCACGGCTGAGCTAGGGGCCATGAGGGTCACAGAGCAGCTCGATGCCCTTCGAGCCATCGGGGCAAACTATCTAAAGTTCCTGGTTGTTCCCCGACTCCTGGCTGGCCTGGTGGTCTTCCCGCTCCTCACGATCATAGCGGATGTTGTAGGGATCCTCGGCGGCTTGTTCGTCGCCATGCTTCAGTTCCGGCTCGACTACATGCTCTACTGGAACACCATCTTTGACATCACTACCTTTCAAGACTACTTCAGCGGCTTTGGCAAATCCGTGGTGTTCGGCTTCCTGATCGCCTTGGCCGGAACTTACCAGGGCCTCACCTTTACGGGAGGGAGCACCGAGCTCGGGCGGGCAACTACGGGCACGGTCGTCGTCATCGGAATCGCCGTTTTGGTCGCCGATTATCTTCTGACCCAGCTCTTTTTTCTCCTTTAGGGAGAGCGCAGGCAGGGCGGATGATGGAGCAGATGACAGAGCAACCCGAGGTCCTGCGGATCGGAGGGATTCACAAGACCTTAAATGCACAGCAGGTGCTGGCGGGGATTGACTTCAGCCTCCGGTTTTGCGAGACGGTCAGCGTCCTGGGGGGGAGCGGCGCCGGCAAGAGCACGCTCCTGAAGTTGATCGCCGGCCTCATCAAACCGGACCGGGGACAAATCCGCCTCTTCGGACAGGACATCGTCCCGATGAGCGAGCGGGAGATGCTCCCCCTCCGCAGGCGGATGGGGGTGGTCTTCCAGGGTGCGGCCCTCTTTGACTCCCTCACCGTTTTCGAGAATATTGCCTTTCCTATGAGGCTCCACACGAAGGCAAACCAGGGAGAGATCCGGCACCGCGTGGCTGAGGTCCTGGAGCAGGTGGGACTGCCCAGGATCGAGGACAAGTACCCGGCGGAGCTGAGCGGTGGGATGAAGAAGCGGGTGGGCATCGCCCGGGCACTGGTCCTGCGACCTGAGGTCGTTCTGTTCGACGAGCCCACAGCGGGTTTGGACCCCAAGAACGCCCGGATGATCTGTGAGCTGATCGCCGAGCTGCACCGGGAGATCTGCCAGACCTCCGTGGTGGTGATCCACGACCTGCCCTGCGCCTTTGCGATATCGAACCAGGTCGCGTTTCTTCATGAGGGCAAGATCACCGAGGTCGCCAGTCCCGAAGAGTTTCGAAAGTCGCCCCGGCCCGAAGTCCAGTCGTTCCTGGAGGGCACGTCCGGCTAAGCGCCTTACGACCGACCGAGAGGAGATTTCCATGGAGCCTCGGACCAGCACCAAGATTATTGTGGGGGTTTTCGTCTTTGCGGGGCTCCTGCTCTTTGCGGCGTCGATCTTCTTTCTGGGGGAGCGGGGACGATACTTTGCGCCCCAGCACCCCCTCAAGGCCTTCTTCACCAACGCGGCGGGGCTCCATGAAGGGGCGGCCGTGCGCCTGGCCGGGGTACCCGTAGGGCGGGTAACCGCAATCCGGTTGCCCAGTCCGCCCGAGCAGAAGGTGCTCGTAGAGCTGAATGTGGCCGGGGGGGCGATCGAGAACGTTCGCCGAGACTCGGTCGCCCGGATCGAGACCGTGGGCTTTCTGGGAGACAAGTTCATCGAAATCAGTGTCGGGAGCCCCCAGGAACCCCCCCTTCCCGACGGAGCAACCCTTCGGGTCGAGGAGCCGACAGAGTTTGGCACCCTCGTCGGCCAGGGACAGCGGGTCCTCGCGCATGCGGAGCGGTTCGCCGCGTCACTCGAGCGAGGAGAAGGGGCACTGCCTTGGCTGATTCAGGATCCGGCCAGCCGACGATTCATGCAGGACCTCGCTCGCACCGCCGAGGCGCTCGCGGCGCTGTCCCGGGAGGTGAAGGAGGGTCGAGGCCTGGCCCATGCCCTGATCTATGACCCAGAGGGAAGCAAGCTAGTCGAGAATCTCACGGAGACCTCCGAACACCTCAAAGAGATCAGCGAAAAGATAGCCCGAGGCGAGGGGACCGCGGGGGCGTTTCTGGTCGATCCCACAGTCTATGAAAATCTGACGGCACTCCTGGAAGGTGCCCAGCGAAGCTGGATCCTCCGCTGGGCCATTCGGAGCACCCTGGAATCGGGGCGGGGGGCCCGAGAGGAAGAGGCAAAGGCGGCGGCGAGTAAGAAATGAAAGCAAGCCTTGTCCATCTTTCCGGCAGTAAGCGGGGAAAGACCGAGGTCTTCCAACGGGAGTGGCTCAGGATCGGCTCGGATCCTGAGAGCGACCTCGCACTTCTGGAAAGACCCGTCGCCCCGCGCCATGCCGAGATCCGGTTCGAGAACTGCGAGTACCTCCTCCGCGACCTCGGCCCGGATGGAACCTTTGTCAATGGCGGGCAGATCTCAGAGATCCTCCTTCAGGATGGCGACCTGATTGAATTCGGTGTCGGCGGACCTAAAGTCCGTTTCCGCATCCGTCCTGAGGATCATGTAGGATGCAAACCCCTCCGCCAGATCCTCGCCGACGCGAGGGACATGGCACGTGAGTACGGCCGGGGTCCCCTTGTGGGCGCCGGGGCATTCCTGAGACAAGCCCTGGGGGAGATGATCCGGGAGTATTCCTGGCGCCTGGCGATCGCCGCCCTGCTTTTTTTCCTCCTTTTCGGCGGAGTCCCCGGGATACTGCTTTATCGGAGCCGCGAGGAACAACGCCGTCAAGAGCAGATGTTGGCCCAGCTCGCTGGCGAGGTCCAAGAGACGGGACACCTGCGCCAGCAACTCCTCGAGACTGTCCAGCAGCGAAAAGGAATGGAGATACGGTCAGGCGAAGAGTTGGGGACCCTCGAATTGCTGCAGAGGGAGCGGGCTCAGTTGGCAAAGGCCCTGCGGGAAGCCGAGGCCAAAGCCCAGGCCAGTCGTGAGGAATTCCAACGCATGCGCGAGGCCTTGGCCAGGGCTGAGAGGCGGATCGCGTCTCTGGAAGAGGCCAAGGGGGCTACAGAGCGCATCATCCAGAGATACGCGGGGGGTGTGGCCTTTATCCATGGAAGCTTTGTCCTCGAAGATCCCTCCGGTCGTCCCCTCCGGCAGGCCGGTCGTGATCAGGAGGGCAACCCCCTCTTCTCACCCACGGGACAGGGAGAGACATTGAGAATCACGTACAACGGTACCGCATTTCTGGTCAGCGCCGACGGTCGGCTCCTCACCAACCGGCATGTGGCCGAGCCCTGGTGGGAGGATAAGACCGTGGAAGCTCTCATGACGCGGGGGATCAGGCCGCGACTGGAAGATCTCCGCGCCTTCTTCCCCGGCAAGCAGGAGGCTTCTCCTCTCGAAGTGGTGGCCGTGTCGGAGGCGGCAGATGTGGCCGTCGTCCAGCTGGCGAAGAGTGCAGTTCCCCTCGGTCTTCCGGTGCTCCCCGTCGAGTCTAGAGGCGATGGGGTGAAACCCGGAAGCTTCGTCCTGCTGTTGGGCTATCCGGCAGGCCTGGACGCCATCTTGGCAAAACTGGATCGTCCCACCTTGCAGTCGCTCTTTACCGCGGCGGGGGATGATGTCCTGTCGGTAACCTCGGAGGTCGGTCGGCGAGGTCTCATCCGTCCTTTAGCCACGCAAGGCATTATTGGGGACCTCACGCCTACCAAGCTGGTCTATGACGCCGTGACCACGGTCGGCGGGAGCGGTGGTCCGCTCTTCAATATGCACGGAAAGGTCATTGGCATCAATCAGGCCGTCCTCAGGGGGTTTGGCGGATCAAACTTCGGAGTTCCGATCCGGTTCGGGCTCGCCTTGCTCAAAGATATTTCGACAAAGAGGTGAGTAAAGATGGCCCGGATAATACGCTCGAGGGTGGTGCGACCACACGGCTGGCAGGTCGCCTTTATGAGCGACCCCTAAGGCAGACGGCGGAAGTCGCAAACATCCTGAAGGTCTTTAGCTTGCACCGTGCCGGCTCGACTATTGCGGCGGTGATGGGACAGCAATGCTGCGAGGAGCATCGGCGTTTGAGACGGCGGTGAACGTCAGGGTCCCTGATACATCCTGATGCGGGAGGTGCGACATGCCACTGGTTCGTATCTCGCTGCGAGCGGGCAAGCCGGACGCGTATCGGCGGGCCATCGGTGAGGGGGTCCATCGGGCGATGGTGGAGACCATCAATGTTCCTGCCTTGGACCGATTTCAGATTATCA
>JAKEGQ010000106.1 GCA_022615475.1 Candidatus Methylomirabilota bacterium
AGCCGCTCGTTCTGCCGCTGGGCCTGCTCGAGCTGCTCCCGGCTCTGCTGCAGGCGCGCCCGCACCAGCTCGAACTCCCGCGGCACCTGCTCCAGCCGGCGGCGGACCTGGTACAGCTCCTCCTCGAGCCCCTTCACCTGGGCCTGGAGGGCCTCGATCTCGGCGTGGGATTTTTCGGCGCCCCTCGAAGCCGCACCCTCGATCTTGGGAAACTGACCCGAGATGCGCCTGATGGTCTTTTGGAGGGAATCGAGCTTAGAGGTTTTGTCTGGATCGCTCATGATCCGCGCTCCTCTTGCCCCATCGCCGTGGACCCACAGCCCACGAAGCCCCACCAGAAGCGACTTCGTGTGACAGATTGTCCGTACTCCATGCACGGCTTTGAATTCAAATTCCCCCTATATTATTGAAGTGCGAAGAGGTGTCAAGCACTTTTTGCCCGCACGTGAAAGGCTGCAAACCAGCCACCGAGGCCTCCTGACACATTCTTATCCTGGAAACATCGAACGCCCCCCGGCCACCGGGCCGCTGGAGGACGCAACGCGGGGGGGCCCGCCTGGGGTCAACCCCTCCGTGGCACAGCAGTTGCAATTTCATCCGTTGTGTGGAATGATGATGCGAAACGGGGGGGTCCTGCCGTGGGCGTGGGGACCGAAGATCTGCTGAAGTTCTATTATTACCTCATCTTGACCCGGGGCCTCGAAGACCGGGTCATTAAACTATACCGCCAGGGAAGGATCCTCGGGGGCTGCTATGTCGGCAGCGGGGAAGAGGCGATCTCCGTCGGAAGCGCGTGTGCACTGGAGCCCGGGGACGTCATTGCCCCAACCCACCGAGACCTCGGCGCCCACCTCGTCAAGGGAGTGCACCCGAAGGAATACATGGCCCAGTACCTCGGGCGACGCACGGGACTCACGCGAGGCAAGGACGGCAATGTCCACTTCGGTGACCTCAGTCGCCACATCATCGGCTTCATCAGTCCGATGGCCGATGGGATCCCCGTGGCCGCAGGCGCGGCGTTGGCCTTTAAGATTCGACGGGAGCCGCGCATCGCCGTCGCGTATTGTGGCGATGGGGCATCGAGCCGTGGCGATTTCCACGAAGGACTCAACCTGGCCGCCGTCCTGACTCTCCCCGTCGTCTTCATCTGCCATAACAATCAATATGCCTACTCCGTCCCCCTCTCCCGACAGATGGCGGTCCCACATGTCGCCGATCGGGCCAAGGCCTACGGTTTTCCCACACGGATCATCGACGGCAACGATGTCCTGGCCGTCTACGAGGCGACCAGGGAGGCCGCGGCGCGAGCCCGCAGTGGCGGAGGGCCGACCTTCATCGAGTGTAAGACGATGCGTATGCGGGGCCATGCGGAACACGATGATGCCTCCTACGTGCCTCGGGAACTCCTCGAGGAGTGGCGCCGTAAAGATCCCATCCAACGCTTCGAGAGGACCCTTCGCGAGCGCGAGGTGCCGGAAGAATCCATGAGGGCGGTTCAGGTCCGGGTGCTCAAGGAGATCGAAGACGCGGTCGATTTTGCGGAGAAGAGTCCCCTGCCCGATGCGCATGAGGCCCTCGAGGGGGTCTTTGCGACTTGAGGGGCCATCCACCATCAACAGCCTCCCTGCCAGCCCCTCCCTGGGGAGGAGACCGATCGCTGCCGACTGACAGCCGAGGGTTGACGAGGATGGAGGAGATCACCTACCTCGAGGCAATCCGCCAGGCCCTGTGGGAGGAGATGGACCAGGATCAGCGGGTCTTCCTCCTAGGGGAGGACATCGGCGTGTACGGGGGGGCCTTCAAGATCACCAAAGGCTTCCTCGAAAAGTTCGGCGAAGAGCGCGTCATCGACACGCCCCTCGCGGAGTCGGGGTTTGTCGGCGCGGCCATCGGCGCCGCCCTGGTGGGGATGCGTCCGGTGGTGGAGATGCAATTCGCCGACTTCATCTCCTGTGCGTTCGACCAGATCGTCAATATGGCCGCCAAGCATCACTACCGACTGGGAGAGCCTGTCCCGATGGTGATCCGCGCCCCGTACGGCGGTCGGCTGCATGCGGGCCCCTTCCACTCCCAATGCCCCGAGGCGTGGTTCGTCCACTCTCCTGGTCTCAAGGTTGTCGCGCCGTCCACCCCGTATGACGCCAAGGGACTGCTGAAGGCAAGCATCCGAGATCCCAACCCGGTGATCTACTGTGAGCACAAGTATCTGTACCGCCACGCCAAGGGCGAGGTACCGCCCGGAGAATACGTTCTCCCCCTGGGGCAGGCGGATGTCAAGCGGCAGGGGAGTGATATCACCCTGATCACCTACGGAGCGATGGTGCAGGAGGGGCTGGAGGCGGCTGACCAGATGAGCGAGCAGGGAATCGAGGTCGAGTTGGTCGACCTCCGGACCCTGTACCCCTTGGACACGGAGACGATTCTTGCTTCGGTGAAAAAGACCGGCAAGACCCTGATCGTCCATGAGGCACCCCAGGTGTGCGGGATCGGGGCAGAGATTGCCGCCGTCATTGCCCAAGAGGCTTTCCGTCACCTTGATGCACCCGTCATGCGACTCACTGCCCCTCACACCCCGGTGCCCTTCAGTTCCCCCCTCGAGGACTTTTACCTCCCCAATGCCGCGAAGATCGCCTCCAAGCTGAAGGACCTCGCCTCCTATTAGTTCATGGTTCATAGTTCAGGGTTCAGAGTTGAAGAGCACGCGACACAATTCATCGCTCGTCGTTCATCGGTCGGCAGAAGTGACCTGGCCGCCTCTCAATTCTGGAGAGAGGCTGGCCATGAACTATGAACCCCGAACCTGAACGAGGCGTGTGATGGCCATTGAGGTGGTGATGCCACAGATGGGGCAGAGCGTGGCCGAGGGGACCGTCCTCGAGTGGTTCAAGCGCGAAGGAGAACGGGTCGAAAAGGACGAAGCTCTCCTCACCATCAACACCGATAAGATCGACGTCGAGATCCCGTCGCCGGGAGCCGGGACCCTCTCCCGTATCCTCGTCCAGGCCGGCGAGACGGTGCCGGTAGGAACGGCACTGGCGACGATTGAAGGCCCGGAACCGGATCGACCGCCCGCCGGCACCACCCCATCGGCACCCACGCCGGAGAGTCTGCGCTCCCGCGAAGAGACCTCCCGTTGGTACTCCCCTGCCGTCCTCGAACTCGCAGAGCGGCAGGGCCTGGGTCCTTCAGAGCTCCAAGAGATACGCGGGACAGGCCAAAGCGGCCGCGTGACGAAGCAGGACATCCTGAACTATCTCGCAGAGCGGGACGCGGGCACCGCTCCGAGGGTGGACGATGAGGTCGTCCCCTTCACGCCCATGCGGCGCGCGATCGCCGAGCACATGGTCCGGAGCAAGCAGACCGCCCCCCACGCCACCGCCATTATCGAGGTGGACATGACCACCATCGCAGAGTTCCGCGAGCGGGAAAAGGCGACCTCCGCGGAGCGGCGGGGTGCGCCCCTGACCTTCCTCCCCTTCGTCATCCAGGCAGCGGTGCAGGCCCTCACAAAGCACCCGTGGCTCAACGCCTGGGTCGAGCACGACCGAATCGTGCTCAAGCGCGAGATCAATATTGGGATTGCCGTCGCGCTCCAGGATGGTCTCATCGTCCCGGTCCTCAAAGGGGCGGGGAACCTCAGTCTCGCGGAGATTGCCCGGCAGGCTGACGATCTGGCCCGCCGCGCCCGCGAGAAACGACTCACACCGATGGAAGTACAGGGGGGGACGTTTACGGTGAACAACCTGGGGGTTTCCGGCATTCTCCTGGCCACCCCGATTCTCGTGCAACCCCAGGCGGGCATTCTCGGGGTCGGGGCCGTAACCAGGAGGCCGATCGTGATCGGCAACGAGACCGCCATCCGTTCATTGGCCTATCTCTGCCTCTCGTTCGACCACCGCGTCATTGACGGCGCCATGGCCGGCCAGTTCCTGCAAGAGGTCAAGGCGAGACTCGAAGGGTTCGATCCGACGGCACAATGACGGGCGGGACCCTCGTTCGCGACCCGGACACGCCGGGTCAATTGCAGGTGCCTCAGCCGCTCGGGGCGCAGCCGCAGCCCGCTCCCATCGAACCGGAAAAGCCCGCCGCGGTCTTTGTGCTGAAGGCGGAAAACTGCTTGGCCACATCGAGGCCGTGACACGCAGGACAGCTCACGGCTGCCTCTCGGCTCATCACCAGCTGCTCGAAAAAGGCGCCGCATCCCTGACAGACATATTCAAAGATCGGCATGTCCCCTCCCGCTGATTACCGATGGATTTCCCTGACGAGGTGCTTGAGTTCGGGGAGGATCAGCTGCTCGAGGGCCAACTCCACGGCCTTGATGGACCCGGGCAGACAGAAGATGAGGGTCTGCCGAGAGATCCCACCCGTGGCCCGACTCATGAAGGCGGCCGCCCCCACCTGGGTGAAGCTCAGATGACGGAAGAGCTCGCCAAAGCCGGCGAGAGATTTGTCAAGGAGGGGGGTCACTGCTTCGATGGTGAGATCCCGCCGGCCGAGCCCGGTCCCTCCTGTGGTGAGGATACACCCCACCTTTCCCTCCACCAGGTGCATGACCTCTTGCTGAATGGCACCGAGGTCATTTTTCACCAACCGGTATCTGACCAGCCGATGCCCATCCTTCTCCATGCGATCCCGGATATACTTCCCTGACTCATCCCCGGCCTCATCTCGACTGTCGCTGACGGTGACCACAGCGAAGGAGATCTGTCTGATCCCCTCGGCGGCTTGTCTGTGCTCTTCGACACCCATGAGATTTCTCGGAACTCAGCGCTTCACGCGTCATAGAGGAGCAGGGGCATCCCTCCACGACCAGTCAAGAACGGATTATGGGCCCGCTCCGCACCGATCGTGGTCGGAGGCCCATGGCCCGGATAGACCACGGTGTCATCGGGAAGGGAGAGGAGTTTCGTCCGGATAGAGGCCAGCAGGACCTCATAAGACCCTCCCGGCAGGTCGGTTCTTCCAATCGAGCTGGCGAAAAGGGCGTCCCCGACGAAGACCACCCCTTCCCCATAGAGGCAGATCCCTCCGGGGGTGTGGCCAGGGGTGTGGAGGACCCGCATGCGCGTCCCCCCCATCACCACCTCATCCTCCTCGTCGAGGAGGCGATCAGGTGGGGGTGGAGGTGCAACCTGAAATCCAAAAGCGCGCGCCTGCTCGGCCGCCCGTTGCATGATCCCTGCATCCTCCCGGTGAATCAGAACAGGTGCCCCGGTCTTGGCCCTAAAGAACGCGTTCCCACAGACATGGTCAAAGTGGCCGTGGGTGTTGACGATCGAAGTGAGCGTGAGCCCCTCCGCACTCATGACATCGTAGATGTCCTCACTCTCGAGGCCCGGATCGATGAGCAACGCCTGCCGGCTCCTTTCATCGACGACCAGATACGCATTGGTCTCGAGAGGCCCGATCGTGAAGCTCTGAACTTTCATCGCTTCTCGCCCCGAGGCGTTTTCCCGCGGGTGATCAGAGATCCTGCCTGATGGAGGGAGCCGTGCTGGAGACGAGCTATTCTTCCTGCGAACTCTGTCCCTCTGCCCCGTGGAGGAGAATCTCCTCCAGGGTTTTCGAGACGGTGAAATAGTCCACCCCCGTCATCGCCGATATCCGCAGGAGGTCTCGCTCGGTCACCTTCCCCTCCCGCTGAAAGACATCCAGCAGCCGCTGGCGCACGTTCTGCTCCGGACTTCGACTATCATCCACGTCTGAGACCGACAAGAGGACCTCCTTACCTCGCGGCGGGCGCATGCTCACGCAACCTCGCCACGAGAGGCGGAAGAATCTCGAGCACGCGATCGATGTCTGCATCGCGGGTGGGCCGTCCTAAGGAGATGCGAATGCTCCCCTGGAGCTGTGCCGGCTTGAGCCGCATCGCCCGTAGCACATGAGAGGGCTGCACGCTCCCCACGTGACACGCCGATCCGGCCGAGACCGCGATCCCTTCCAGGTCGAGCGCCGCGACCAGCGTCTGGGCCTCTATGCCATCAAAGGCCAGATTCGATGTGTGGGTCAGGCGAGGACTCTCGTGCCCGTTCACCCTCACCCCCTCGATCCGGGCCGCCACCCCCGCCTCCAGTCGGTCTCGGAGTCGGCGGATCCGCTCGCCTTCGTGCGGCATTTCGAGGGACATGATCCGCGCCGCCTCCCCGAGGCCGACGATCGCCGGCACATTCTCGGTCCCCGCCCGGCGACCCCGTTCCTGTCCTCCCCCCCGCAGGAGAGGATGAAGGCGCACGCCTCGCCTCGCGTAGAGCGCCCCGACCCCCTTGGGCCCGTAGATCTTGTGGGCAGAGAGGGAGACAAGGTCAAGGCAGACACGCCGAACGTCGAGGGGAACCTTTCCAAAGGACTGTACCGCATCGGTGTGGAAAAGGATTCCTCGTTCCTTCAGGAGGACTCCGACCTGATCGAGCGGGAAGAGGACCCCCGTCTCGTTATTGGCGTGCATCAGCGAGACCAGAATCGTGTCGGGGCGGACCGTTCGGCGGAGCTCTTCCAGATCGAGCATCCCCTCCCCGTCGACGGGCAGAACCGTCACCGAGAAGCCCCGCTTCTCGAGTGCGGCGCAGGATTCAAGGACGGCCGGGTGTTCCACCGCCGAGGCGATAATGTGCCTCCCCCGCTCCTGGTAGGCCAAGGCCGTCCCGAGAAGGGCCAGATTATCCGCCTCGGTCCCGGAGGAGACAAAGATGATCTCATCTTTGTCGGTCGAGCCCAACAGACCGGCCAGCGTCTCTCGGGCTCGCTCCAGAGCCGCCTTGGCCTCCCGCCCCAAGGCATGCGCGGCGCTCGGATTGCCGAAGGCCGTCTCAAAGTACGGCTGCATGGCCTCCCGCGCCCGTGGATCGACGGGGGTCGTGGCGTTGTAATCGAGATAGATCTTAGATTCCATCGTGCGTCGCGATAAAAAAAGCCGCCCATCGGCGGCCCGCGAATCTCATCCCCTCTGTCTCAAGCCTCATGCCCTACCTATAGGTAGTGTCCGACCCGGACGGTCTTGATCTCCTTCTCCCCTTTGGCTGACGTCCGCGGCAGCGGCCGGACGGCGACGATGCGCTCCGAGCGGCGCCCGGCGATCTTGGCCCAGTCATCGGGGTTGGTCGTGTTGGGGAGGTCCTCGTTCTCCT
>JAKEGQ010000107.1 GCA_022615475.1 Candidatus Methylomirabilota bacterium
GTGAAGATCGACAATCTCGTCCAGATCGCCCACAACGTCGTCGTCGGCGAGGATTCGCTGATTGTCGCCCAGACGGGCATCTCCGGCAGCTCCACGGTAGGACGGGGATGCGCCCTCGGGGGGCAGGTGGGGGTGGGGGATCACGCGACCCTGCAGGACCGGGTGATGGTGGGGCCGCAGGCCGGCATCCCTTCCCGCAAGGTCATCAGGTCGGGGGAGGTCGTCCTCGGCAGCCCGGCCCGTCCGATCGAAAAAGCGAAGCGGCAGCTCGCCGCCCTGGCCCGCCTCCCTGATCTTCTTTCGCAGGTGTCCGCGCTGCGGAAGACCGTCGCAAGGCTTCAGGCAGGCCTCAGGGAAGACGTTGGGTAGACCCCTCCCCTTGAAAAGGCGTCAGGACGGGCGCCGGGTGGATATGGCGAGAAGGCGAGACTGTGTGCTCGACATGCGGCGACGCGCCGCCGGCGTCGAATCGTCGTAGCCCAGGAGGTGTAGGAGACCATGAATCAGAAGGAGGGCGAGTTCCTGGTCGAGGGAATGGCCATGCGCTTTGGCCTGGCGGGCAGCGGTCTCGACCGAGATGACCACATCGCCGAGAAGATGCGGCCCAGGCGATGGGAAACCCTTCGGTTGCGGAAACGCCAGGACGTCGGTGGGATGATCGCGGTTCAGGTACACCCGATTGAGGCGCCGGATGGCCCGATCACCGACGAGGAGCACCGAGAGCTCGTCACTCGGTCTGCCCAAGACGGATAATGTCCTCTCCCCCACCCGCCTTAGACGGAACAGACCGACCCGCCTCCTCCTTTGGCCGTTTCGAATCTGTATCCCCATCCCCCCGCTTCTCACCCTCTTTCTTCTTGACCTCTTCAAATCGATACCCCGGATAATCCACCCGGTGGTGGTGGACGGCGGTGAGGACGCGGACCATGGCCCTGGCGATCTGATGGAGGTCCTTGAGGGTCAGATCGCACTCCGACAGTTGCCCCTCGGTGAAGATGTTATTGATGATCCGCTGGACCAGCCCCTGGACCCGGGCCGGCGTGGGGTCGGTGAGCGTCCTGGCTGCCGCCTCGACCGCGTCAGCCACCATGAGAATGGCTGCCTCCCGGGTTTGGGGCTTGGGCCCCGGATACCGATAATCCTCCTCCTTCACCTCACCCAGGTCCGGGTCCTGCGACTCCTTGGCCCTTTCATAGAAGTAGGTGACCAGGCGCGTGCCATGGTGCTGGGGAATGAGCTCCACGATGGCGGCCGGAAGCCGATGCTCCAGTGCCATCTCGATCCCGTCCTTCACATGAGAGACGACGATAAGGCTGCTCAGGCTGGGAGAAAGCTTATCGTGCCTGTTCATGGCGTCCATCTGGTTCTCGATGAAGTAGGCCGGTTTCTTCACCTTGCCGATGTCATGATAGTACGCGCCCACCCGACACAGGAGCGGATTGGCACCGATGGCCTCGGCTGCCGCTTCCGCCAGCTCCGCCAGCATCAGGCTATGGTGATACGTGCCGGGGGCCGTCTTCATCAGCTGCTTCAACAGGGGCTGATTGAGATTGGACAGCTCGAGAAGCTTCAGGTCCGTCGCGGTCCCGAAGAGATACTCCAGGACTGGAAGGAGGGTGGAGGCAAACAGGGCAACGAGCGCGCCGTTCGCGAGGGAGGCCACCAGGTCATAGGGCAGCGCCACGCTCGACCCGCCGTAGATCGACATGAAGGTCAAAACGGTGCCAACGTTGACGACGGCGACCCAGAATCCCGCTTTGAAGAAGGTGGTCCGGTCCTGAGTCCGCCGGATGCCGAAGGCGCCGACGACGGCCCCGATCAATCCATACAGGAAGAAGGCCACCTCATCCGTCACCATGAGCGCCGACAGAATGGCTAACGCCATTGCTCCCCCGAAGGCCACCCGGGCATTGAAAAGCACGCTGAGGAGCACACTCCCGAGGGCCACGGGGATCGCATAGTAGAAGGAATGGAGCGGAATAAAAGGGAAACTCTGGCTCAAGGAGACGAGGATAATGAGGAGGAAGCGGTTAATCAGAATCGCCAAGAGGATCACCGCCCCTAAGAGGTAGAGCATCTGTGGGGAGGTGACTGGTTGGGCCTCGAGGAATCGCGCATAAAAGAGGAGGGCCCCGACCACGCACAGGGAAAGGAGCACGACCGCAACGGCCGAAACGGGACCGAAGGGAAGGGGACGATAGGAGGCGACGACTGTCCCTACGGTCAACGCCATGAGGAACCCTAAGAGCAGAGGGATCAGTGGCCGCTGCCCTGAGACTAGGAAGAGTCGATCCACCGGGGAAAGGCGGTAGCGGTAAGTCGGCAAGCCGGTCGGCTTGCTCGCCTTGGCGTCGTTCCCCTTCTTCACCCCCGACACGACCCACTGGGGGATCTTCATCGGCATGAACTCCCGGTCATCGCCTCAACGTCCCTCGCCCGTCCCGGGAGGCTCCTCGCGGCGGCTCGGGTCTCCGGAGGCAAGCGGTGAGGTCTGGCGCTCCTCATAGGCGCGAATGATCTGCTGGACCAGTTCGTGGCGAACGACGTCCTCCTGGCCAAGGTACACGAAGACAATCCCCTTGACATCGGTCAGGATCGAACGAACCTCGATAAGTCCCGAGACCTTTCCGGGGGGAAGGTCCACCTGGGTGATGTCGCCGGTGATCACTGCCTTCGAGTTGAATCCGAGGCGGGTGAGGAACATCTTCATCTGTTCGGAGGTGGTGTTCTGCGCTTCATCGAGGATGATGAACGCGTCATTGAGGGTCCGCCCCCTCATAAAGGCGAGGGGGGCAATCTCGATGACACCCATCTCGATCAGCCGGTTCGCGCGCTCCGTCTCCAGCATGTCGTAGAGCGCATCATAGAGAGGGCGGAGATACGGGTGGATCTTCTCATAGAGCGTGCCGGGGAGAAAGCCGAGACGTTCCCCCGCCTCCACCGCAGGCCGGGTCAGGATGATGCGACTTACCTCGCGCTTGAGATGGGCCGAGACGGCCATCGCCATCGCCAGGTACGTCTTGCCCGTCCCGGCGGGGCCAATCCCAAAGACGATGTCGTGGGCGCGGATGGCGTCGATGTACCCCTGCTGGCCGAGGCTCTTGGGTCGGACCGGTCGCTTTTTCGCAGAGACCTCAATGAAGTCATCCTGGATCTTTCGGAAGGTCTGCTGCTCCTCCTGGCCAATGTGCCGCAGCGCCAGCTTGACATCGTGGTTTCCGATGGTCCGTCCCCCTTCCAGGAGAGTGGCGAGTTCGGCGATCACCTTCTCGGCAATCCCGACCTCCTCCTCGGTCCCGCTGATAGTCAGCAGCCCGTCGCGGGCCACCAACTGGACGTGGAGATGCTTTTCGACCATTCGGATATGTTCATCATTCCGGCCGAAAAGGGCCTGGATGTCCGCCCCGGAAGGGAGGGGCACCTGCCTTCGAACCGTCGCGCGCTCGCCTTTCATCTCTCCCTGGACCGCATTCTCCCCTAAGAGCAATGAGGGGACGGCTGTTGGCCGTCCCCGCTTTCTCTCAGATGCTACTCCCGTCCCTCGGCAGTGTCAACTGAAAAATATCCTTGGTTTTCCCGTAATTTCAATGGGTTAGCTCACATGGAGCCTGAGGCCGAGCTCCTTGAGCTGCACCGGGTCCACCGGCGCAGGGGCACCCGTCATGAGGCACTGGGCCCGCTGTGTCTTCGGGAAGGCGATCACCTCACGGATCGAATCGGCCCCCGTGAGCAGCATGACGAGGCGGTCGAACCCGAAGGCGATCCCCCCATGGGGTGGGGTGCCAAATTCGAGGGCCTCCAGCAGGAACCCGAACCGCTCCCGCGCCTGCTCCGGGCTGAATCCGAGGGCATCGAACACCTTCTGTTGAGTCTCCCGGTCGTGGTTGCGGATGCTACCGCCGCCCACTTCGTGGCCGTTGATCACGAGGTCGTATGCCTTGGCCCGCATCTTCTCGGGGGCGCTCTCGAAGAGGGATACGTCCTCGTCCATGGGGGCGGTAAAGGGGTGGTGAACCGCCACGTGCCGCTTCTCCTCCTCGCTGTATTCCAACAGGGGAAAATCGGTGACCCAGACAGGATGGATGAGGGTCTCGTCCACCAGCCCCAGCTCAAATCCTAACTTCCCCCGCAGGCGCCCGAGGGACTCCGCCACCACGGCCCGGCTGTCGCCGATCGCGAGAAGAAGGTCGCCCGCACCCAGCTCGAAACGCCGGACGATCCCTTCGAGGGCCTCAGGGCCAAGGAACTTGGCCACCGGAGACTGAAGCCCCTCCGCGGTCATCCGGAAGGGGGTGAGACCCTTTGCCCCGAAACCCTTCACGAACTCGGTGAGGTCGTCGACTTTCTTGCGCGAGAACGCCTCGGCCTTCCCCTGCACTTTGATCCCCTTGACCTGGCCCCCGCTGGCGAGGGCGTCCCCGAAGGGGCGGAAGGTGGTGCGGGCGCAGAGGTCGCCGAGATCGCCGAGGAACATCTCGAATCGGGTATCCGGCTTGTCGAGGCCGTACCTCGCCACCGCCTCGTCATACTTCAGGCGGGGAAAGGGCCGGTTCAGCTCGACCCCCTTGACCTTGTGGAAGATGGTGGCAACGAGCTCCTCCATGAGGACCAACACGTCCTCCCGGTCCACGAAAGACATCTCGACGTCTATCTGGGTGAACTCCGCCTGCCGGTCGGCCCGCACGTCCTCATCGCGAAAGCACTTGACGATCTGGAAGTAGCGGTCAAGGCCGGCCACCATCAAGAGCTGCTTGAAGAGCTGGGGCGACTGGGGCAGAGCGAAGAAGTGGCCGGGGTAGAGCCTGGCCGGCACCAGATAGTCCCGGGCCCCTTCGGGGGTGCTCCGGGTCAGTGCCGGGGTCTCTACCTCGATAAACCCATGCTGGTCGAAGAAGGCCCGGACCACCTGGTAGGTCTGATGGCGGATTCGGAAATTTCTCTGCATCGACGGGCGGCGGAGGTCGAGATACCGATAGGTGAGGCGGAGCTCTTCGCCGACGGGCCGCTCCTCATCCAGGGGGAAGACCGGGGTCCTGGCCTCATTCAGGATGAGCGCTTCGGCGGCCGGCACCTCCACCTCGCCGGTCTTGAGGTGTACATTCTCGGTCCCTGGAGGGCGGCGGCGGACCTGGCCCGTCACGGCGA
>JAKEGQ010000108.1 GCA_022615475.1 Candidatus Methylomirabilota bacterium
TCCAGCGCTCGCTGGCGGCAAATCCCACCGGCCAGGGCTCATCGAAAAAGGGGAGCGTGAAGCGCTGTTCGAGGTACCTTCTCACCGTCAGGCACGGCGCATCGAAGTTGGCCAGGATGTTGAGGGACGCCCTCTTCAAGGTGGCGATCTCATCGATCCGGGCGTGGCGCAAGAACCGGCAGTGAATCCTCCCCCCCAGGCGGGCGATCGCTTCCTGCAAAAAGTGATAATTTACATCGGTGACATTCGCGATCGGCGATTCGCCGATGATGTTCACGAGCCCCCGCTCGGGTGTGATTCTCTCGTCCACGAAGGCCTCCGCCACATTGCGATAGGCGTTGATCATGCCCTGGGTGTAATCTCCCCCCATGATGCCGTCGGAATCAATGGGCACGACGCGGCATGCCGGCTGGAGCTGCTCGATGACCCTTTTCGGATCGTCCCCGATGATCGCTGAGGGGCAGGAGGTGATAATAAAGAACGCGTCTGGGTGCTGCCGCGCATTGACTTCCTCCAGAAGCGCGCCAAGGCCCCTTTCGCCGCCGAACACCATGTCGCGCTCCGTCATGTTGGTGCACAGCAGGCTCGGCATCGCCTCGCTGGGGGGAACCGGCAAGCCGCGTACGGCGGCACTCATGCCTGCCAACCACGACGCCGATAAGCTCGTGTGGGCACACCCGGCCGGGCTATGCATAACAGTCACGCTGTTCAAGACCTGATTGGTCACGCTGAACGCCCCGGCCAGGGCGCAGGAATGGAGAGGCGCCTTTTCTCTCATGGCCTTGCTTAAGAATTCGTCCTTCGAGGAGGGGCCATCAGATGGTCGAGCTTTTTCCGGGGAGAGGTATTGTTTCCAGAGGCGGGGCGTTTCTCGTATCTCGGACTCGGGATCCCGAACCGCGAGTGTCGGCTTCTTGGTCTTCTCTTCCAAGGGCGCGGACGATCCCTGAAAAAATCCCGCAAGAAAGGCTTCGAACTCCTCTTCGGCCATCGGTTTCGGAACCGTCGGCTGACTTCCCTCTGCAATCAGGGCCGCAAGATCTTTAAAGATGGCCGCCACGGGTGAATCGGGGGCGTAAACCATCACGGTCTTGCGCTGGGCCTCGGCCTCCCGGAATAATGGATCTCGGGGAATATAGACCAAAAGACGCGTGCCCACCCGCTCCGCAAAAGCCTGCAGGAGTTCCTCTTCGCGCTCCACCCCCCGACCGTTGCCGATGATCCCCCCCAACTTTCCCTTGGTGCCCCCGAAGTTCAACAGCCCCTTGCAAATGTTGTTTGCCGCGTACAGCGCCATCACCTCGCCTGAGGTCACCACATAGACCTCATCTGCGTAGCCGTCCCGCATCGGGACGGCAAAGCCGCCACACACGACATCGCCCAACACATCATACAGCACCACGTCATAGGCCCTCTTGTCGAGGCCGAGGACCTCCACGGCTTTATCCATCGAGATAATGCCCCGGCCGGCGCAACCCACCCCGGGCTCGGGGCCGCCCGCCTCCACACAGTGAACCCCACCTGCGCCGACGCGGAGGATATTCTCGAGCCTGAGCTCTTCAGGCCGGAGGGACTTCATCTGATGCAGTACGGTCTCCTGGACCTCACCACCCAGTAAGAGCCGGGTGGAGTCATGTTTGGGATCGCAGCCGATCTGCAGCACCCTTAATCTGGACTGCGCCATCGCCATGGAGATGTTGGCGGCCAATGTGGATTTCCCGATCCCGCCCTTTCCGTAGATCGCGACCTGTTTCATACCGTCCTCCTACCAGGTCAACGGGCCTCCCGCAAACGATAAGTGATGGGAAGACGAATCGTCCCGGGAACGAACGGCAATGGGCCGGCTCGCTTGATGGTCTCCACCGAGGCCTGATCCAGGATGGGAAATCCTGAGGACCTGACAACCATCACCTCCTTGACGCTGCCATCTTTGGCGACCTGAAACTCGACCTCGGTGGTCCCTTCCATGCCCTGACGGCGAGCCTCAGGAGGATACTGTTTGGCTCGCTCAATCCGGTCGCGCAGAAGTTGACGCCAGTCCATCCCGCCTCTCCCAGACCCACTGCCTCGCCCGGGACCTCCGCCCGCCCCATCCGAGCTCCCAAAGCCAGCCCCGGCGCCCACTACACCTCCGTGTTCTGCCGCCCCTGTCCCGACCCCACCACTCGGGATGGCGCCGTCCCCTTTCACGTCCGGCGGACCTTGTTGCCCCGCCTCGCCTGTCAACTCAGATGCATCGCTATCCGAGTGAACGAGCTCACCACGCAGCGCCTTCGCCGTCTGCGGAACAGCCGAGTCGGCAGCGCCGCTGGTCTCCGATGCCAAAGGAACATCAGCCACCTCCCGGGCGACGACCCGATCCATGACGGATGGGGCTGCATTCACCGGCCGAGGCCCTTCTGCCTTGCCCTCCATCTGTCGGGCACCCGGAGGCGGAGGCGTACTCGTCCCTGCGGCAGACCGCGGTGCGGCAGGTGAACTGGCACCCGCCTGTCTATCTTTAGCCCCCAAGGGAGCGTGCCCGCGCCGTGCCGCCGTTTCTGCATCACCCGGCGCTCCCCCGCCTCCGGGCATAGCACCCACCAGACTCACCTCGACCGCCGCTGGGGGCAGCAGGTGGGGAATGGCTGCCCACCAGCAGACCACCAAAAGTATCGCCACGTGGACCAGGAGGGAAGAGATCCACGCAAGTGCCGTCTGCGTTGTATACCCAGAACACTGCTGCATTGAAGGATGGCCTATTCGTAGAAGCCCGAAAATTCCAGGATCACCCCTCCCATGACACTCGCCCCCGGGGCGGGCATGAGAAAGCGCTCCCCGGCA
>JAKEGQ010000109.1 GCA_022615475.1 Candidatus Methylomirabilota bacterium
CTTCACACGACGACCCGCGACTCCGGGAGACGCTCGAGGCGCTGCAGGGGCGCGCCGAAACCTTCTCCCAGCGGTACCGGAAGACCATCAATGTCCCCCGGGGGCCAACCGCATCGCACCTCCTCGAAGCCCTGCGCGATCTTGAGGCGATCGAGGAGGGCATGAGCCGCGTGGCCACGTACGCCGGTCTCTTGTACGCCTCGGATAGTCTCCGGCCGGAGTACCAGGACCTGCAACAGCGGGTCGAACAGTGGCTGACCGGCGTCCGGAACCGTCTGCTCTTCTTTGATCTGGAGTGGCTCGACCTGGAGGAGTCAGCGGCGGCGCGGCTGATCGCCGACCCTGTGCTGACAGGCTACCGCCATTACCTTGCCCACGGACGGCGGTACCGACCTCACAAGATGAGCGAGGCGGAGGAACAGGTCGTCAATGAAAAGGACAACACCGGTCGGCGGGCCTTCGGGCGTCTCTTCACCGAACTCCTCTCCTCCCTGAGTTTCCCCCTCGAGGATGAGGGGACCATTCGGGAACTGACGATGCCTGAACTCCTGTCGATGCTCCACCGGGCCGATCGGGGGCTTCGGGCCCGGGCGATGGAGACCCTGTTTGAGGTCCTGGGCCGGAACGAGCTCGTCCTCACCTTGACCTATGACACGCTGATCCAGGACCACCTCACGATGGATCGGCTGCGCCATTATCCCGACCCGATGGCCGAACGGCACCTGTCAAACGAGATCGACCACGCGGCGGTCGAGCAGATGATGGAGGTCACCGAAGCCAACTACGGGATCGCCCAGGACTATTTCCGCCTCAAGGCAAAGCTCCTGCGACTCGACCGGCTTGCCCTCTACGACCAGTACGCTCCGGTCGGCGGGGAGCTTCCGGCGTGCACCTTCGCACAGGCCCGGGCCACCATCGTCGAGGCCTTTCGGGCCTTCGCGCCCCGGTTCAGCGACATCGCACAGGACTTCTTCGGCCGACGCTGGATCGATGCGGAGATTCGAAAGGGGAAACGGGGCGGGGCGTTTTGTGCTTCGCCCTCCCCCGAACTGCATCCGTACATCCTGTGCAACTATACCGATACCCTCCGCGATGTCATGACAGTTGCCCATGAGCTTGGCCACGGGGTCCATGGTGTCCTGGCCAGCGGCCAGACCCTCTTCAATTACGATCCGCCCCTGATTACGTGTGAGACCGCTTCGGTTTTTGGGGAATTTCTCGTGTTCGACCAGATGCTCGACAGACACCGGGACCCGCGCGTGCAACTCGCCCTGCTGTGCGGCAAGATCGAGGACGCATTCGCGACGGTTTTCCGGCAGAACGTCCTGACGCGGTTTGAGGAGGCCGTGTTTGGGGCGCGGGCGGGGGGACGCCTGACAGCCGAGGGGTTGGCGGCGGCCTGGCTGGCGGCAAATGGCCGCTACTACGGTGACGCCGTCGAGATGGTTCCCGGATACCGCCTGGGATGGTCCTATATCCCGCACTTCATCCACACGCGCTTCTACTGCTACAGCTATGTCTTTGGTCAACTGTTGGTCCTCTCCCTCTACCGAATGTACAAAGAGGAAGGGCCGTCCTTCGTTCCACGATACCTGGAGTTTCTTGCGGCGGGGAGCTCAAGCGCCCCCGAAGCCCTCCTGAAGCCGCTCGGCGTGGATTTCCGTGACCGCAGCTTCTGGCAGAAGGGCTTCGATGAGATCAAGACCCTCGTAGATCGAGCCAGGGCTCTAGCCAGCTTATAGCTGAGAGTCGAGGGCTGAGGGTTGAGAGTCTTAATGGTAGACGATTCGTGCCTTGCGACGCTGAACTCTCAACTCTCAACTCTCAACGAGGCGCGGCCATGGAGCTCATCGACGCCCACGCCCACATGAGCGACGAGAGCTTTGGCGCCGATTTCGAGACTGTGCTGCAGGCGGCGGCCGAGGCGGGAGTCGTGGGGATTGTGACGGTCAGCGAGAACCTGGGGGATGCGCACAGGATCCTGGAGCTGGCCGAAAAATTTCCCCTCCTCAAACCCTGTGCGGGCCTGTATCCTGACACCCTGGACCTTGAGGCGGCCGAGGCCATGGTGGCCTTTATCCGGGCCCACGAGGATCGCCTGGTCGGGATCGGAGAGGTGGGGCTCGATCATTGGGTGGTCAAGGAGGCGAGTGGGCGGGAGATCCAGGAGCGGATGCTCGTCAAGTTTGTCGCGTTGTCAGAGGAGTTGGATCTCCCCCTCAACGTCCATTCTCGCTCTGCCGGGCGGCACACGGTCCGGTTCCTACGGCAGCATGGTGCGCGGAAAGTGCTCCTGCACGCCTTCGATGGGAAGGCATCGGCGGCCCTGGAGGGGATAGAGGCAGGCTATTACTTTTCCATTCCCCCCTCCGTGGTGCGATCCCGACAGAAGCAGAAGCTTCTCGACCGCCTCCCGCTCGACCGCCTCCTTCTTGAGACCGACTCGCCCGTTCTCGGACCCGACCCGGCCGCCAGAAACGAACCAAAGAACGTCCTGGTCTCCTGCCAGGCCATCGCGGCGGCGAACGGCGTATCGATAGAGGAGGTGGCTCGCGTGACGACCGAGAATGCCCGCCGGCTCTTTCCAAAGGCATTTCGGGCGTTCAATGCACGGTCTGGCTGAGAAGTACAGGGCAGAGTCCTGGGCGCACCGCGACGGGTACGCAAGATTCCGGCGGCTGGGCCACAGGTTTCGCCCCCGGAGAAGGCCGGGAGCAATGCTTGGGAAGGAGTCTCGAGGTGCGGGAAGCCCTGCTTGCCTTTGTGGCCTTGTTCGTCGCCGTGGACATCCTGGGAATTCTGCCCATCTACCTTAGCCTCACGGCAGACTTACCGACCGAGGAACGAAGGCAGCTTCCCGGGCAGTCTGCGTTGACGGCGACCGGTGTGGGGGTCGGATTCCTCCTGCTTGGGGATCCGATATTTCGAGTCCTGGGGGTGAGTGTGGGGGATTTCCAGGTGGCGGGGGGAATTCTGCTCGTAGCCCTTTCGCTTCATGATCTGATCAACCCGGGCAAGGTCCTCTCGCGGCCCGCGCCGACGGTCGGCGTGGTCCCCCTCGGAACACCGATGATCGTCGGACCGGCGGTCTTGACGACACTCCTCATCCTCGTCCAGAGCCACGGGTATCCAATCACCTTGCTCGCCTTCGGTGTAAACATGATTCTGGCCTATGTGGGCCTCCGATATGCGAGAGTCGTGGGACACATCCTCGGTGAGGCGGGGTCCCGCGCGATCGGAAAGGTCGCCAGCGTCTTTCTGGCAGCCTTCGGCGTGAGTCTGGTGCGCCGAGGGTTGCCCGGGTTCGTGAGCCAATAGTCAAGGGTCGTGTCACGCACCACGTCCAGGCGGAACCCGGGGCGGCGGTGACGGATCCCTTCGGTTTCATGGCACGAGGAAGGAGGGGTGCGATGTCGTTCGGTGATCTGATCTGGGTTTTCTTCATCTTCATAACCGTCCAGCCGATGATCCGACAGCGGTGGCTCGAGGCGAGGCGTCTCCGACTCCTCACGCAACTGGAGGCCCAGCGGAGGAGCCGGGTCATTGCCCTCGTCCATCGGCAAGAGACCATGAGCCTGCTCGGCTTTCCCCTGTTTCGATACATCGACATTCAGGACTCCGAGGAGATCCTGCGGGCCGTCAAACTGACGGGGAACGACGTCCCCATTGACCTGGTCGTCCATACCCCTGGGGGGCTGGTCCTGGCCGCCTCGCAGATTGCCCATGCGCTCAAGAAGCACCCGGCGAAGGTGACCGTCTTTGTCCCCCATTACGCTATGTCCGGGGGAACGCTTATTGCGCTGGCTGCGGATGAGATCGTGATGGATGAAAATGCCGTCCTGGGCCCCGTCGACCCCCAGCTCGGCCAGGAGCCGGCGGCGTCGATCCTCCGCGTCCTGGAGCAGAAAGAAAAAAACGAGATCGATGACGCCACTCTGATCCATGCCGACATGGCAGAGAAGGCTCTGCGCCAGGTCCGGCAGTGCGTCACCTGGATCCTGGAAGAGCGGGTCGGCCGCGACCGCGCGGCGGCCCTGGCAGAGACCCTGAGCCAGGGCACCTGGACCCACGATTACCCCATCACCTTTGAGGAGGCCAAAGAGATGGGGCTGGCGGTGAGTCCGGCCATGCCCGATGAAATCCACGAGTTCATGTCCTTGTTTCCTCAGCCAGCCCGGCAGCGCCCCTCGGTCGAGTACGTCCCGCTGCCGTATCGCACCCGTCCCGGGGCCCCGTCCCGAGGCACCACCTCCTTTTGACAAGGGGAGGAAACTTGTTAGGTATACCGAGCTCGGCGAGGTCGAGTTGAACGCGGATGGGACGCCCGTCCCCCAGGAGGCACGATGGCAGGCGCACTGGACAAGAGCATCGTCTCTCGACTGACGACCGGCCTTCAGGCCACCCCCGCCGTGAGTAGGGAGATGGTGGAGGCATTGAGCAAGCTTCTCGAGGAACTTCGGCAGCCCCGCGTGAGCGAGGCGGACGCCGAAAAACGCCTTCGAAAATGGCTGGAATCGGCGCCACCCCATGCGGCGGCAGTCCTGCAGTCGGTGATTTTCGGGTCGCTTTATCTCAGGATCGTCTCTGAAGATTCCTGGATCCACAAGGTGTTCAGCACGCTCCCGACGCCTGCCCCCAAATAAGGTGCGGTTGTCTCCATGCGGAGAGGTGACCGGCGGGCTCGGGGGATGCCACCGTCGGCCTCTGGGTGGGGTCGGTGCCGAACGCTTCTGTTAGCCCGTGCCCTCGGGGGTCCCAGGCTTCTTGCGTAGGTGCAGCTCAATATGGGCAGGGTTGATGCCTGCGAGTTGCAGGCCCACGGGGAGTTTGATGTCCTTGGCGGAGATACTGTACCGCTTGAATCCGGCACTGGCCTTGTTCAGGTCGATAGAGACCTGGAGCTGGCTGGGATCCAGAAAGTAGTCCAGCATCATCCGCGACCCTCGGACGCGGACCTGTACCTCCTGAATCCGATTATCTTCGATGGTGAGATCCTTGGGGATGTTGACGTAGACCACCGGGATCGAGATCCCCCTCTCGTCATTCTTTTGTCCCACCAGGACGAATAAGAGAAGGCTCACCCCGACCACCGTTGCCAACTTGGGGCGCCAGTTTCGGGTGATGAGGGCAATGACCGAATCCGAATCCGGGCGCTTCGGCGTCGCCTCGCGCGGCTTGAGCCGCTCGGTGAGCCAGGCAAGCAGGTCGGTGGCACTATAGACCAGGTTAATCGTTCCCGCCTCGACGACCGAAACCGTCCCTCGCTCCTCGGAGACCACCACGGCGACTGCATCCGACTGCTCGGTAATACCCAGGGCCGCCCGGTGCCGGGTCCCGTAAAAGTAGGCGAGCTGGGGATCGTCTGACAGCGGGAGCACGCAGCCCGCACGATAGGCCCTCCCGCCCCTCAAGTACAGGGCTCCGTCATGGAGCGGAGTGGGGTCGGTAAAGATCGTCTCGAGTAGCTCCTCGCTGATCTGGGCATCGATCAACGTTCCCGGAGTCTTCAGCAGCGGCTCGATGAAGTCGTACCGTTCAAACACGAAGAGTGCGCCGTGCCGCTTGGCGGCGAAGGTCATGGCGGTCTGGGCCACGGTGGCCAGGGTCTGCTCCTGGAGTTGCACCTGGC
>JAKEGQ010000110.1 GCA_022615475.1 Candidatus Methylomirabilota bacterium
AGGGCCACCCCGAGTCTCTCCGCGAGCTGCGTGGCCGAGTCGGGGATGGTGAGACCCACCGAGAGGACGACCATGGAGAAGACCTCCTCCCGGATCGTGCCCGACTCATCCGCATAGGCGATCTTGAGATCGCCGGTCTCGGGGATCTCTTCAACCGTGTGCACCCGGGCGCGCACGAAACGGACCCCTTCCTTGTCCCTGGCGCGCAGAAGGTACCTCTCGTAGTCCTTTCCGAAGGTGCGCATGTCCATGTAGAAGATGACCGCGTCCAGATCTCCGTGGATGTGTTCCTTCGCGATCATGGCCTCCTTGACCGCGTACATGCAGCATACCGAGGAACAGTACCCGTTTCCGCACAGGTTCCGGTCCCGGGACCCCACGCACTGGAGCCACGCGATGCTCCTGGGTTCCTCGCGATCCAGAGGGCGCATCACATGTCCGTAATAAGGCCCGCCCGCGGACAGGATTCGCTCGAACCCTTCGCTCGTCACCACGTTCGGGAATCTCCCGTATCCGTAAAGGGCGAGCCTCGAGGGATCATACCCCCGGGTCCCGGGGGAGAGGATGATGGACCCCACCTCGACCCGGGTTTCTCTTTCCGCGTCCTCGTACTGAATCGCCTTGGCAAGGCAGACGCTCTCGCAGAGCCCACAGCCCAGGCACGCGTCGGTATCAATGGCATAGGCCAGGGGCACCGCCTGCGCGTATTCGATGTAGGTGGCCCTGCGGTCGTCCATGCCTTTGTTGATGTCGTTGACCGCGGCCACCGGGCAGTGGCGGGCGCAGTCCCCGCATCCGGTGCATTTTTTGGGGTCTATGAAACGGGGGTGATTCGTGAGGGTCACCTCGAAATGCCCGGGCTCTCCCTCCAGTTCCTTCACCTCGCTGTTGGTGATCAGCTTGATATTGATATTCCGGCCGACCTCGACCAGTTTGGGCGAGATAATTCACATGGTACAGTCATTGGTCGGAAAGGTCTTGTCCAGGCGGGCCATCAGACCGCCGATGGTGGGAGACTTTTCCACCAGGTAGACAAAGTAATTGGAGGCGGCCAGATCCAAGGCCGCCTGCATGCCGGCGATCCCGGCGCCCACGACCATCACGGATCCGCTCTTCCCGCCCTTTGTGCCTTTGTTGGATTTCATGCCGACTCCTTACAACGCCCCGAACAGCGGTTTCTTCTGTTCCATTCCTTTGAATTCAACCCTCTTGGTCTTTTCCAGGTCCGCGAGCAGATACGACACCCGCTTCAGCCCCAGACCGACCCTCTCGGAGATCGCCCTGACCGAGGTGCAGCCGCCCTGAACGGCAAGATAGATCAGATTCTTCTGGTACTCCCTCTCCAGCATCGCGTCCATCAGGGACTCGTAGCGATCCTGGGACCACGGCCGACCATAGACGTCCCCCCTGGATGTGATCTTGACCTCCTTGCCCACCAGCCAACGAAGGGGTTCAGCGTTTACGGTCATCTCGCAGGCCTCGAGCCGCATGCCCGCGGCCTCGTGATCCAGAGGTCCCTGTTCTTTCAGAGAGGCCACGACGGCTGCCGCGATGTCCGCAAACCGCTGGGCCTCGGCCGAGGACACCCACTCCACGTGGAGCCTTTCGGCGCCGATCCCCGCAAGCTCCAGGAGCTTCCTCGTCATTCGCATTTTCTTGGCCGCCTGAACATTACCCTCCAGGTAATGGCAGTCCCCGATGTGTCAGCCCCCTACCAGGACGCCGTCACTGGTCTGCCTGAGGGCTTTCAGGATGAAGGCAGGGTCGACCCTGCCCGAGCACATGACCCTCACCGTTCTCAGGTTGGCAGGGTATTGCAGCCGTGACACCCCGGCCAGGTCGGCGCCTGCATAGGCGCACCAGTTACACAAAAAAGCGACTATCCTGGGCTCAAACTCCGCCATGTTTCACCTCGAATCTCGCCTCCGGTTCGTTTTCCGTCAGCGGGTTGCCGAAAGCATCCCTCCCTGCTTCCGCAGGGGCGGGCCCTGTGGCGTTTCCCTCATCCTACCGCAGACACGGATGCCCCGATCTGCTCATCCCGGAAATGAAGCATGTCGATGGCATGCTGCGGGCAGGAGGCGGCGCAAAGTCCGCACCCTTTGCAGGAGGCGGGGATGTTCTTGGCCCTCGGTTTGCCTTCCACCGTCTCCAGGACGATGGCCCCGAAACTGCAAACCTCCGTGCAAAGCCCGCACCCGATACACTTCTCCGCATCCACCTGGGAGACCAGGGGGGAGACGGCTATGGAAGACTTGGAAAGAATGGTTGCCGCGCGGCCTGCCGCGGCCATGGCCTGGGCGATGCTCTCGTCCAGGGGTTTGGGATAGTGGGCCAGTCCACAGAAGAAGATGCCCTCCGAGGCGAAATCCACGGGTCTCAGTTTCGCGTGCGCCTCCATGAAGAACTTCTCCTGGTTCAGGGGCAGCTTGTAGAGAGCCGCAATCCCCTTGTTTTCCCTCGGCTCGATCGCGGTCGCCAGGTTCAGGAGGTCCGCCTTGAGAAGGATCTCCCTCTGGAGAATGGGGTCAAAGACCAGGATCTCCAGTCCGTCGGGGGTCTCCGACACCTTGGGCTTGCGCTCCAGGGAGTAGCGGATGAAGACCACGCCTTTCTC
>JAKEGQ010000111.1 GCA_022615475.1 Candidatus Methylomirabilota bacterium
AGGCCGAGGTTGGCACACCGCTCGATGGAGCCCATGACTGCCCGCCAGTTGCCTCGTCCCCGGAAGGCGTCATGTTCCTCTTCCGTGGGGAAGTCCAGCGAGAACTCCACGCTGTGGAAGCGCTTGACTCCATCGTCCGTGAGGGCCTGGATGCTCAGGCCGTTGGAGGTGATCGTGGTTGTGATCCCGCGGCCCCAGAGGTAATCCAGAATGGCGTGATACTGGGGGTGCAGGCCGTTTTCTCCCACGCCGAGGTTCATGGCCCTGACCGGGATGCTGTCGCAGACCCGCCGCACATCCTGGAGCGTGAGACGGTCCACCACCATGTCCGGTCGGTAGCAATGGGGACAGCGCAGATTGCACTCGTTGGTGAGGCCGATGCCGACGGAGAATCCCATCGCCTACCTCCTCCAGGCATACCGCAGGGTGGTAGAGAGCAGATGATACCCGGCCAGGAGGCTTCCCTTTATCGTGCCCGACACCTTTGACCGCCCGATCCTCTTGCGACAGCTCACCGGGACATTGACGACTCGATAGCCCTTCTTGGCTGCCTTGACGATCATCTCCACCGGCCATCCGTAGGTCTGATGCTCCATCCCAAGATCCCGGAGGACCGGCGCCCGGATGGCGCGGAAGGACCCGATGTCTGTCAGGGCAAGGCCGTAGAGCAACCGAAGCAGCGACGTGACGAGCCGGTTGCCGAGGCGCTGTTGCGACGTCAACGCTCCTTCTTGGATCCGGCCATCTACCCGTGATCCGACCACGAGATCGGCCCGGCCCTCGACGATCGGTCGGAGGACAACCGGCATCTCGGCGGGGTCGTCGCTTCGGTCGCCGTCGAGGAAGACCAGGATGTCGGCGTCCCGAGCCGCCAGCGCTCCGGCCAGACAGGCTGCGCCGTAACCCCGCATCGGCTCGCGGATCACGGTCGCGCCGCCGGCCCGGGCCACCTCCGCCGTCCGATCGGTGCTGCCGTTATCGACGACGATGATCTCCCCCACGAGGTCCCGCGACACCTCCCTCACGACCACACCGATGGCTGCCTCTTCGTCAAGCGCCGGAATCACCACGGCGATACGCACGGGCTGCTTCTCCTGGCTATCCTGTCCGCCTGCCCCACAGATGGAGGTAGCGGGCAATGTCCATGAAGGGGGTCCGCGCGCCGGCCTCCACCTCCAGCCGGAGGAGCGCGTTGAAGTACGAGGGCTCCTCCAGATCGCGGGGCTCGAGATAGTCGGCAGCGACGAAGATGCCCGCGCGCCCAACGGCCTGGATTCCCACGGCCTCCAGCTCACTCTGGAGCGCTTCGAAGGTCATCGCCGTCCGCGGGAGACCAAAGAGAGAATCCACGGTCCCCGGGCTCGCGAGGGTCTTCCGCGCCTCGTCGAGCTTGCCGTCCCGGATGGCGAGGCGGAGCGGCTCCTGCCATTGGTTCAGCGCGACCAGGGAGAGACATCCCCCTGGGCTCAGGAGGGCGCTGAGGAGCGGTAGGGCACTCAACGGGGCCGGGAGGTACTCGAGTAGCGCGTGGCACAGGATGAGATCAAAGGTTGTGTTCGGGAGGAGGAGGGCCGCCTCTTCGAGTGTCCCGGCGATGAAGCGGGGTGGAAACGCAGGCGGGGGCGTGAGGGTCCGTGCATTCTCCCGGGCGAGCTGGTGCATCTCCTCGACCGGATCGAGGAGCGTGACGGCGTGCCCGCGTGCGGCAAGGCGCAGCGCCACTGCTCCGGTCCCGCAGCCGACGTCAAGCACATGAAGACGAAGCGGCTCGGCCCCCCACGCCTTGGCCATAAAGATCCCGAGTTGATGCCAGAGGATGTCGAGGCGGAGACGCCCATGGGGGCTCTCGAGGTAGGTCTTATAGGCGGAGGCACCTTTTCCGAAAGTCATGACTGGTGGCGTGAGCATTATTGGGTGTAACGCACAGGATATCCGCTGGGAGTAAAGGGGAAAGGGTACCCCGTCTATAGTAATCCGCAGCAATATTGTCAAGCGCTATTTCTGATAGAGGGAACCGGAGCACCACCTTTCGGTTAGACGCCGCTAGAGACGTAGGGATGCGTCTGATGTACCTGTCCCATCACGACCCGCTCCAGAGACGGCTCTGCGGGTACAGTCCCTTCCAGGCGAACCAGAAGGCCAGGTGACCGGGAAGGGGATTGAGCTGGGAGCCTTTCAGCGGACCGGCGATCGCTTCCCCTTTCAGTGCCAGCCACGTAGAGCCCGTCAATGTATCCTCCATCGCCCAGTGGCCTTCGGTCCGGTGGAGACGGGTGAACTGCATCGTCCGGGTCCCGATTCGACGCGAGAATGCGATGGCAGTGGCCTCCGGGGCCACGAAGACGACCAAGACCGGCTCATCCGCCACGATGTCGTGGACCAGAGGGGAGCGACTCAGATAGCGGAAAGGGTAGGCCACCCTGTCCTCCTTGAGCGTGAGTCCGAAGACGTATTCCTTCCCCGGCAGGGTCGCATCGGTATTGCGGGTTCCGAAGATTCCCAGCCGGTTCGGGTCCGCCATATAGTCCTGGTAGACGTTCACTCGGCCTTTGACGCCGCCGGG
>JAKEGQ010000112.1 GCA_022615475.1 Candidatus Methylomirabilota bacterium
CCGAGAGAGAAAGAGAGGGGTGGGGGGGAGAGGGGAAGATAGACAACATGTTGCGGTATCTCACGGCAGGTGAATCCCACGGCCCGTCCCTCACGGCGATCCTGGAGGGGATCCCCGCTCGCTTGCCGCTGAGCACGAAGGATATCGACACAGAGCTTAGCCGACGGCAGATGGGGTACGGGCGGGGGGGGCGGATGAAGATCGAGCAAGATCGCGCGATCATCACCGCAGGAGTTCGGCATGGCCTCACCCTGGGCGGCCCTATTGCCCTGGCCATCACTAATCGGGATTTTGCGAATTGGCAGGAGACGATGGCGCCCGAGGCCGAAGCCAGGGCCCGGGACACCCGACCGCCGGTCACGCGACCGCGTCCCGGGCACGCGGATCTGCCGGGGGCGATCAAGTACGGGCACCGCGATGCCAGAAATGTCCTCGAGCGGGCCAGCGCCCGGGAAACCACGGCGCGCGTGGCCGTGGGGGCGGTGTGCAAGCGCCTCCTCCGGGAATTCGGGATATCGGTCCTGAGCCACGTGGTGGAGATCGGCGGGGTCCGGGCGACGATCGGTGATCTCTCACCCGAGCAGATTCGGGCATTGGCCGAGGCCTCTCCGGTCCGATGCGCGGATCGGGAGGCGGGTGACGCGATGGTGGCTCGGATCGACGAGGCTCGGAAGCGCAAGACGACCCTGGGAGGAATCTTTGAGGTGATCGTGGAGGGGGTGCCGGTAGGTCTCGGGAACTATATCCAGTGGGACCAGAAGCTCGATGGACGCTTGGCACGGGCCTTGATGAGCATCCAGGCGATCAAGGGAGTTGAGGTGGGCCTGGGCTTTGAGGTCGCCCGCCGCTTCGGCTTCGAAGCGCACGATGAAATCTTCTATGACCCGGGGCGGCAAGCCCCCCACGCTCTGAAGTTCTTTCGAAAGACGAACTACGCCGGCGGGCTCGAAGGGGGGATGAGCAATGGGGAAGCGATCCTCGTCCGGGCGGCCATGAAGCCCCTGTCTACCCAGTATGCCCCCCTCCGCTCTGTGGACCTCGAGACCAAGGAGCCCTTCGAGGCCACCGTGGAACGCTCCGACGTCTGTGCGGTTCCTGCCGCCGGGGTCATCGGAGAGGCGGTCGTGGCGTTCGAGGTGGCGGTCACCCTGCGAGAGAAATTCGGCGGGGACAGTCTCGAGGAGATGAGGCAGAACTTCGATGCCTACCTGAACGGTGTGCGGGATTTCTGAGGGGGTTCCAGAACGGTGCTCGACATGCGGAATATCGTGCTCACCGGGATGATGGGGACGGGGAAGACCACGGTGGGCCGCTACTTGGCCGAGCGATTGCAGATCCCGTTTTACGACCTCGACGAACTGATCGAACACGAATCAGGGCTGAGTATTCCTGCCATCTTTTGGGAGCAGGGCGAGCCGGTCTTTCGGGCGCTGGAACGCGCGGTCGTCTCGCGCCTCGGCCAGCTCCAAGGATGCATCATTGCCACCGGTGGCGGGACGATCGTCGACCCGGAGAATCTGCGTCAGCTCATGACGAACGGGGAAATCATCTGTCTCACCGCAGCGCCGGAGCGGATCGTGGAGCGCACCAAGGGCATGGAACACCGCCCTCTGCTCTGGCATGGGGATCGATTGGAACGGATCCGCGAGGTCATGCGGGTGCGTGCCCCCGTCTATGCCCTCGTGGGTCAGTCGATTGACACGACCGATCTGAGCGTCGAAGAGGTGGCTACGCGGATCCTGGCCCGGGTTCAGCTCCGCGACGGCCCCAAAGGTTAGCCGATGGAGAGCGTGAGGGTAAACCTCCGAGACCGCAGCTATCCGATTCACATCGGGGCGAGCGTCCTCCCCGAGGTTGGAAAGCTTGCCCGATCTTTCAACCTTTCGGGCCGGGGTACCCTGATCACCAATCCTGTGGTCGGCCAGCTCTACGGTCAGCAGGTGCTCTCGGCCTTTGAGCAGACGGGTATCGCCCTCACCCTCCTCGAGGTTCCAGATGGGGAAGAGTTCAAAAGCCTCCAAGTGGCTGCAGAGCTGTACGAGAGGCTGCTCCCCCTGGGACTAGACCGTCGCTCTCCAATCATCGCCCTCGGCGGGGGGGTGATCGGGGACCTGGCAGGATACGTGGCCGCGACCTTCATGCGGGGCCTTCCGCTGATTCAGATTCCGACGAGCCTCCTGGCCCAGGTGGACAGCAGCGTGGGCGGAAAGGTCGGGGTGAACCTCCCCCAGGCCAAGAATATGGTGGGGGCTTTCTACCAGCCATGCTTCGTCCTCAGTGACGTCTCTCTTCTCAGCACGCTACCTCCCCCGGAGTTCCGGGCCGGATTGGCCGAGGTGGTCAAGTACGGGGTCGTTGCGGATAGGCCCTTCTTCGAGTGGCTCGAAGCCAATATGGCGGCCATCCTGGACGGGGGAAAAGAGGCGCTGATCCACGTGGTGAGGACTTCCTGCCGGATCAAGGCGGCAATCGTAGAGCAGGATGAAAAGGATGAAGGGATCCGCGGCGTATTGAACTTCGGTCACACCGTGGGGCATGCCCTCGAGGCGGCGACTGGGTATCGGGTCTTCAGGCACGGGGAGGCGGTGGCGATCGGTATGGTTACGGCCGCCCGGATCTCGTGTCAGGTGGGGCTCTGCAGCGAGGAGGTTCCTTCGAGGCTCGAGAGACTCCTCCAGCGGATTGGGTTGCCAACTGCTCTCAGCATTCAACCAAAAGAATTATATAACACAATACGTTATGATAAAAAGATTAAGAACAACATGAGCTATTTTGTCTTGACAAAGGACCTCGGGAGCGTTACAGTCGCGCCGTTCTTTGACCCCCTGGAGGCCCTCGAGGGCTTGTCGTCCACCTGATCGTTGCAGGAAAGGCGCATCGTGCCCAGAAAGCTAGATGTTCGGCAGTTACAGGCCAAGTTGACGAACGATCCCCACTCCCCGCTCTTTGCACAACTGGCGGACGCCTACCGAATGGGAGGAAAGTTCGAGGAGGCGATCCGAGTCTGTGAGGAGGGGCTGAAGCACCGTCCGAACTATCCCGGGGCCTACATCGTGCTGGGTCGGGCCCATCACGAAAGTGGGGACCTGCTCGCAGCGCGGGAAGCCTTTCAGCGGGTCACCCAGCTCGCGCCGGACAACGTGCTTGCGCACGGGTTCCTTGGGCAGATCGCAGAAGCCCGAAATGAGACTCTGGAGGCGCTCGAGGCCTATCGGATGGCTCTCACCCTGTATCCCTTTGATAAGCAGATCCGGGCAGCAGTTGTGCGACTCGAGGCACACGTCGGGGACGAGGCACAGCCAGCCTCACCGGTCGCTCTGGAGGACCAGGCCGCCGCCAGGGAACCCCTAGCCAGCGCGACGCTGGCGGAGCTCTATGCGGGCCAAGGATTCTACGAGCGTGCGGCCGAGGTCTATGAGCGCCTCACGGCCGATGCCCCGGGGCGGGCCGATCTTCAGGCGAAGTATCGAGAGGTCACGACTCATCTCAGGCGGGCACCGGAGGCGGGGGCCCCGACTTCTGCAGCGGGGCGTGACGCGCTCCGGCTGCTGGAGGCCTGGCGCGACGCCTTCCGCCGGCTCAGGCCGGAGCGGCAAGGAGGGGTCGAATTGCTCGAAGCGTACCAGACCGCCTTCCAGAAGTTGCGGGCCAGGCCGAGGGGGCCAATTACCGTCCTCGAGGCCTGGCGCGACGCCTTCCGCCGGCTCAAGGCCGCGGCAGGAGGGGAGGCAACCTGAGGTCGGGAGGGCAGCCGGGCTTCTCGCCGCGAATGCCCCCCTGTGAGGGAGCAGATCATCGTGCGGATCCTTGTGCTCAACGGTCCAAATCTGAATCTCCTCGGACGGAGGGAACCGGAGATCTACGGCACCGTGACCCTCGGTGAACTCGAAGAGGAGATTCGGCGGGCGGCCGAGGCGCGGGGGATCGAAGTGCAATTCTTTCAATCCAACCATGAGGGGGCCCTAATCGACCGCCTTCAACAGGCGCGCGGCTGGGCCGACGTGGTGCTTCTGAACGCCGGGGGGTTCACCCACACCAGCGTGAGCCTGCGGGATGCGGTGGTGGGGGTCGGCATCCCCGTCGTCGAGATCCATCTCTCGAACATTCACGCCCGGGAATCGTTCCGACATCGCTCCCTGATTTCACCGGCGGCGGTGGGGCAGATCACCGGCTTCGGGCCATTCAGCTACCTCCTCGGCTTGGAGGCGGCCATTCATGTGGTGAAACAGCAGGGCCGCGAACCCTGACCCCGACCAGCCCTCCCCGAGGAGTCTACTCGATGATCCTCTCCAACAACCTCCGGCCCGGGACCAAGATCGAGCTGGACGGCGCGCCGTACCTGGTAGTCGAGTACCAGCATCACAAGCCGGGAAAGGGCGGGGCCATGGTCCGCACCAAACTCCGGAATCTCCGGACCGGGGCGCTGACCGATCGGACCTTTCGCCCCGACGAGAAACTCCCCCCCGCCCCTATTGAAGAGCGGAGAGCCCAATTTCTCTATCGACAGGGGAACGACTATGTCTGTATGGACGTTGAGTCCTATGAACAGTTTGTCGTTACGGAGAAGCAATTGGGAGAGGCCGGGGCATTTCTCAAAGAAGAGGTGGAGATCACCATCCTCTTCTACCACCAAGAGGTGATTGGGGTGGATCTGCCCATCACCGTGGAGCTCACGGTGGTCGAGACCGAGCCCGGTGTCCGCGGGGATACTGTCTCGGGCGGCTCCAAGCCCGCCACGTTAGAGACCGGGGCGGTCATTCAGGTTCCACTCTTCATCGACGTGGGAACCCGGGTCCGCGTCGACACCCGGACAGGGACCTACATCGGGCGCGCCTAGTGCCCTTCCAATTGTATTCCGCCGAACACCGCTAGGAAGCCAGCTAGTGCCCTTCCATATCGTTGTCCCACGGGGGAACGTGGCTCGCCTGCACTTGGCACCCTACAGCCCTGTCCTGCGTGAGAAAGGTTGGACGCATTCGTGGACCGATCGATCGCTGTGGTGAAGGCTCCCTTTTCCTTGTGCGTGATCACCGACGAGCAGATTTCGGGCCTCCGCCACCGTGAGGTCGCGGTCCAGGCTCTCGAAGGCGGCGCAACGATGATCCAGCTCCGGGACAAAGAGGGGGACCTTCGTTCCCTGTACGAGGAGGCGGTTGCCATTCGACAACTGTGCCGCCGCTACAAGAGCCTCTTCATTGTCAATGACCGTCTCGACGTGGCGCTAGCCTCCGAGGCAGACGGGGTCCACCTGGGGCAGGAGGACCTCCCCCCAGAGCGGGCCCGCCCCCTCTTGCATCCGGGAATGCTCCTCGGCATTTCCACCCACTCGGTGGAGGAGGCACGGGCGGCCGAGGCGGCAGGTGCCGATTACATCGGATTCGGCCCCGTGTTCCCGACGGCTTCGAAGGCCGGCACCAGGCCCACCGTAGGGGTGGACGGCATCCGCATGGTCAAGGCGGCCGTGGCATTGCCGGTCTTGGCTATAGGAGGGATCACGCTCGAGCGGGTCCCTGAGGTGGTCCATGCGGGGGCGGATGGGGTCGCGGTCATTTCGGCCATCGTGGGATCGGGAAGGATCACCGCTCTGTGCCGTCAGTTCCTTTCGCGAATCCACGAACGGCTGGCGCAGGAAAGGCATTGACATACAGCGTAGAGAGACCCTATAAATGAATCCGCCGGAGTCGGGGGTGAGGCCGCGGTTGTTCCAGGGGGGAGGAATCGGGGGAGAGGGAGGAGAGGCTATGACAGGCTGGCGGAAAGGTATTTTAGGATTTTTGATCCTTTTGCTGACGGTCATCCCAGGATTCGGGGACGCCCAACAGGCCCCGAAGGGGACCATCAAGATTTACACCAGTTGGCCCATGCAAGGGGGCATGATCCCGGAAGGGACCGCCATGAAACGGGCTGTCGACCTCGCCGTGGAGCACTCCAAGGGGGTGGTCGCCGGCTACCGGATCCAGATCGTCAATCTCGATGATGCCTCTCCGGTCACCGGGACCTGGGATGGGACCATTGAGGCGGAAAATGCCCAGAAGGCGGTGGCCGATAAGGACGCCATGGCCTATATCGGGACGTATAACAGTGGTGCGGCAAAGGTGAGTATGCCCATCACCAACAAGGCCGGCCTGGTCCAGATCACACCGGCCAATACCTATCCCGGCCTAACGAAGCCTGGGTTCGAGAAGGGGGAGCCGGACATCTACCGGCCCAGCGGCCAGGTCAACTATTTCCGCACTCACGCGGCTGATGACCTGCAAGGGGGGGCGGGGGCAGCCTGGTCGAAGTGCCTCGGCCTCAAACGCATCTTTGTTCTTGATGACCGGCAGCTCTATGGCAAGGGGATTGCCGATGTCTTCGATCAAGAGGCACGCCGCCTGGGCCTGCAGGTCGTGGGGCATGAGGGGGTCGAGTCCACGGCCATCGACTTCCGAGCCCTGCTCACGAAGGTCAAGGCCGCCAAGCCTGACCTCGTCTACGGGGGGTTCGTCATTGACTCCGGCGGAGTCCAGATCATCCAGCAGATGAAAGCACTCGGAATGTTCGACGGGGGGATGAAGTTCATGGGGCCAGACGGCCTCTACAGCCCGGGCCTGGTGGAGCAGGCGACCCCTGCGGCGGTGAACAACAATGTGTACCTGACCTTCCCCGGCCTCCCGCCTGATCAACTACCGGGCGATGCGGCGAAGAGGTTTTACAACGACTACAAGGCAAAGTACAAAGAGGAGCCGATCGGCTGGTCGCTGTACGCGTATCAATCAACCACGGTTATTCTGGATGCCGTCAAACGGGCCGGTGTCAAGGACCGGGCCAAGATCCTCAGCGCAGTTCGCAACACGAAGAATTTTCCCGGGATCACCGGCATCTTCAGTTTCGACAAGAATGGAGATACCACCGTGACCGATATGGCAGGGTATCTCGTGAAGGATGGAAAGTTTCAATTTCTCCGGGTGATCGGAAAGGATATGAAGTGCTGACGACGGTCGGCGTCCATGCGTGACGCGGCAGAGCGGGTGGGGAAGGGGGTCGGCAGCGTGCGACCCCCTTTCCTGTGTTGGGACCCACCATGACGGCCCAGGAAGTCTTCCTGCAACAGCTCATCAACGGCTTCACCACCGGTTCGTATCTCGCCCTGATCGCGTTAGGCTATACGATGGTCTACGGGATCATTGGGTTGATCAACTTCGCCCACGGCGATATCTACGCCCTGGGCTTCTTCGTGTCGTTAAGCCTGTTGAGCTGGATGGGGGTCACGTCCACACTCACAGGTGGGCAGCTCGTTTGGGCGATCCCGAGCGTCATGCTCCTCACTATGCTCGTGACGGGGCTCGTCAACGTGAGCGTGGACCGCATCGCCTACCGACCTCTCCGACACGCCCCCCGGTTAGCGCCACTGATCACCGCCATCGGCGCCTCTTTCGTGTTGGAAAACATCATGCAGAACTGGTATGGCCCGAGTCAGGTCTATTATTACAACATCTTTCCTACCATCAATCTGGCCCCTGCGCTCCTGGGCCCCCAGAGCGAGATCCTGTTCACGACCAAGGATATTTTCCTCTTCGCCGTCACGATCCCCTTGATGGTCGCCCTCACCCTGTTCGTCAAGCATACAAAGATCGGCAAGTCGATGCGAGCCACGGCGCAGGATCGGGAGGCTGCCCAAATGATGGGAATCAACATCGAGCGCGTCATCATGACGACCTTCCTCATCGGCGGAGCCTTGGCGGGGGCCGCCGGGATGGTGGTCGGCATCTACCTGAACACCGGCCGGTATCTCATGGGCTTTGACGCCGGGCTTCAGGCATTTACCGCCGCCGTGGTGGGGGGAATCGGGAATATCCCCGGAGCGGTCCTGGGTGGCTACCTCATCGGCTTTTTGTCGGCCTTGAGCGATCAATACCTCTCCGCCGCCTGGACGCGGGCGACTGTCTTCGCCTTGTTGATCCTGTTCCTGATCTTTCGCCCCTCCGGCATCCTGGGGGAACAGATCCCGGAGAAGTTCTAGATGGAAGGTTGGTGCGCTCGGGGAAAGGCCTCCGCGTCGTTGGCGAAACAGCTTGAGCGTATTGCGCGTTCGGGGGTTTCGCACATCGCGATGGGGACTCAGAATGTTTATCGGACGGTGGTGCAGCGCAAGATACGGCTCTGGTTTAGCGTATGCGTCTCGCGGTCAAACCCTGTTCGACGGAGGCGCGGGTTTCGCCGGCCTCCGCGGTCGACCTTCCCCCTCGCCGGCGGGGAGGAGCGAGCCGTCGCCTGCCGAGGGGCCCCGCCGCTCCCGGCAATGTCGCTCGGGCCCTGCAGGCGCTGCCGAGGCAAGCACTATGGTCTGACGGTCGTCGGACTTCGGCGAGCTCAGTCGAGCCGTCATCCGTCATCGGTCAGTTAATCGGGAGTGAGGGCCGAAGGTGCTGTTGGATGACTTGGAGGGGCACTAGGTGGCGAAGCACCAAAGAATACTTCCATGGGTCGTGGGGGCCATATGCCTTCTCATCTACCCCTTCGTGGACCAGGCCCTGAATCTGCAGACCCTGTACGCCGTCACCGATGCCGCCGTCTTCGTCGTGCTGGCGTTAGGGCTGAACATCGTCGTTGGCTACGCCGGCCTCTTGGACCTGGGCTACGCCGCCTTCTTCGCCATCGGGGCCTATACGACGGGCGTCCTCACCTGGCCCGCCCACGGGCTCGAGTGGAACTTCTGGATTGTCCTCTGGCTCAGCGTGGTCATCGCCGCCCTCTTCGGTGTCATCATCGGCGCCCCCACCCTTCGGGCGCGAGGAGACTATCTGGCGATCATCACCTTGGCCTTCGGCGAGGTGATTCCCATTGCCTTTCGCAACCTCTGGAACCTCGACATCCGCATCGGAGGCTGGGTGCTGCTCGAAAACTTCAACCTGACCAACGGCCCTCAAGGCCTGAACCCCGTCGGTCGGCCGACGCTCTTCGGCTTCGAGTTTGGCTTCGATCCGCTGCCCTGGTATTTTCTGATCCTGGTGATCGGGGTCCTGGTCGTCCTGGCCTCTCACCGGCTGGAGAATTCCCGGCTGGGCCGGGCCTGGGTGGCCATCCGCGAGGACGAAACCGCGGCCGCCTGCATGGGGGTCGATCCCATTCGGACAAAGCTGCTGGCCTTTGCCCTGGGCGCTTCCTTCTCGGGCTTCGCCGGAGCCTTTTACGCGGCAAAGCTTCAGGCTATTTTTCCCGAGCTCTTTCGGTTTCAGGTCTCCATAGTGATCCTCTGCATGGTCATCCTGGGGGGCATGGGGAGCATCAAAGGGGTGGTCATCGGGGGGATGTTTATCATGTTCTTCGACCGGGTGATCCTCGCGCAAGCGACCCAGGGGGTGAGGGGTCTCGGGAGAATCTTGAACGTCACCCCCTTGATGAATGTCGACCTGCAACTCTGGCGGTGGCTCTGCTTCGGCGCCACCCTGATCGTCGTCATGGTCCTGAGACCAGAGGGGCTCTTCCCCTCCCAGAGATGGCGGGCCGAGCTTCACGCGACGGAAGAGGCTGGCACCGAGGTGGCAACGCGATGACCCTGCTGGAAGCCAAGAAGGTCACCAAGAGTTTCGGCGGGCTCGTTGCTGTCAACGGGGTCGATTTCATCATCGAGAAGGGCGAGATCCGAGGCCTGATCGGCCCCAACGGTGCAGGCAAGACGACCTTCTTCAACTTGGTGACCGGCCTGTACCAACCCACGTCCGGGCACCTTGCCTTCGACGGCCGAGACATTACCGGACTCAAGGCTAACCAGATCACCGCCCTCGGCATTGCCCGCACTTTCCAGACCATCCGTCTCTTCCCGAATATGGTCGCGTTGGAGAACGTCTTGGTCGGGATGCATGCTCGGCTGCAGGCCGGTTGGATCGGGGCGCTTTTCCGCCCTCCGTCCGTCAAGATGGAGGAAGCGCGGGCGAAGAAGCGAGCCGCGGAACTCTTGGAGTTTGTGGGCCTGGGCGACAGGCCGTTGGTCCTGGCGAAGAACCTCCCCTACGGGGATCAGCGGCGGCTCGAAATCGCGAGGGCACTGGCCACAGAACCAAAGCTCTTGCTCTTGGACGAGCCGACGGCCGGAATGAACCCCAAGGAGGCGGAGGTTCTAACAGAGTTCATCGGACGGTTGCAGAGGGAATTGAATCTCACCATACTCCTCATCGAGCACCGCATGGAAGTGGTGATGGGGATCTCGGATCGGGTGACGGTCCTCGATTATGGAGTGAAGATCGCCGAAGGCCCACCGGCCCTTGTGCAACGGGACCCCAAAGTGATTGAGGCCTATCTGGGGAAGGGCGAGATCGTGGAGCATTCTGATGCTCAAGCTTGAGGCCGTCCACGCGGCCTACGGAAACATCCGGGCCCTCAGGGGGATTTCCCTCTCGGTGGAACGGGGAGAGATTGTGACCATGATCGGCGCCAATGGGGCGGGCAAGACCACGACCCTGAAGACCATCCTGGGGGTGCTCCGTGCCCGGCAGGGCCGGATCCTCTTCGAGGAAGAACGGATTGACGGCCTGCCTCCTCACCAGGTCGTGCAGAGAGGGATTGCTTCGTCGCCTGAGGGGCGCCGGATCTTTCCCCGGATGACGGTCCTGGAGAATCTCGAGTTGGGGGCCTTTGCTCGTACCGACGCGGCGAATGTCCGGAGAGATACGGAATGGGTGCTGGAGCTGTTCCCTCGCCTTCGCGAGCGCCTTGGCCAAAAAGGGGGGACCCTCTCGGGTGGAGAGCAGCAGATGCTTGCCATTGGGAGGGCCCTCATGGCCCGTCCACGGGTTCTTCTCTTGGACGAACCCTCCATGGGCCTGTCGCCGATCCTGGTACAGACCATCTTTTCCATCATCCGGGATATCAATCGAGAAGGGACTGCGATCCTCGTGGTTGAACAGAATGCGCGCATGGCGCTGAGCGTCGCCCACCGTGGCTACGTCATCCAGACCGGAGAGATTGTCCTGGAAGGAGCAGCCCGTGATCTCATGACCAACGAGGAGGTTCGTAAGGCCTATCTGGGTACCTAGATTGCCGAGAGGGTCGAGCGCCGATGGCCAAGAAGACGAGAATAACCCCCGTAGATTTCATGCGTCCCGATCCGGCCGTCATCGGAGAGGCGGTGGCGGTCTTGCGAAGGGGAGGGCTTGTTGCCTTTCCCACCGATACCCTGTACGCACTTGGGGCCGACCTGTTCAAACCGGAGGCGGTCGCCCGAGTCCTTGAGGTGAAGAAGCGGTCTCAGGATAAGCCGATTCCCGTCTTTATCGGCACGATGGAAGATGTGAATGAAGTTGCGAGGGACCTGCCCGGAGCTGCGTGGCAACTGGCTGAGCGATTCTGGCCGGGTCCCCTCACCTTGGTGCTCCTGGCTGCCCCGAATATTCCTGAGGCTGTCACGGCCGGAACGGGGACCATCGGAATTCGGATTCCGAAATCTCATCTGACGCTGGAAATCTTGGCTGCACTTGATCATCCCATCACCGGAACCAGTGCCAACAGGAGTGGTGGGGTCGACCCGGTGACGGTCGCAGATGTCGTCAGGGGTCTTGGCAACCGATGTGACCTGATCTTGGACGGCGGGCGGGCACCAGGAGGGATTGCCTCGACGGTCCTCGATTGCACCGAACTCCCCTTCCGCATCATCAGAGAAGGGGCCATCACTGCCCAGGCGCTCGGGACTGTGCTCAGCAAAGGGACCCTGCGCTTGTCCTGAAATCTCATTTGGAGGGGGTCGGGAAGTATGATAACTTATTGATTTAGGGGCATGGAGGACCAAAGGATTTCGACGTTGGGGATCGAGGACCTTGTTGAAAGCATTAAGTCATACACCCCTGATGCGGACGTAGCGATCCTGCGCAGGGCCCACGAATTCGCCGCGACCGTCCACCGGGGACAGGCGCGGCGCTCGGGCGACCCCTACCTCTCACACCCCATGCGGGTGGCGGCGATCCTCGCAGATCTCAAGATGGATGTGCGAGCCATTGCCGCAGGCCTTCTGCACGATGCCATCGAGGATACCCAGACGACCATCGAGGAGGTCCGAACCCTCTTTGGCGATGAGATCGCCGACCTCGTCGATGGGGTCACCAAACTGTCCAAGCTTCCCTTCTCCACCCGTGAGGATCGCCAGGCGGACAGCTTTCGGAAGATGCTGCTGGCGATGGCGAAAGATATCCGCGTGATCATGATTAAGCTGGC
>JAKEGQ010000113.1 GCA_022615475.1 Candidatus Methylomirabilota bacterium
CCTCTCACCTGGTTCTTCGCATAGTCAGTGAGAGTATCGCGCCCTTGGATGACATGGATAGGACGAGGGGGTTACATCTAGGTTAAAGATAGGGAGGGAATGTCAGGACACTGATGCGCCCAAGAGGAGCATCTTCATGCGACCGGAAGAGTGAAGCGGACGGTCGTTCCCTTACCGAGTTCGCTCTCGATATGGAGCTCGCCGCCGTGGGCGTGGACCAGGTGCTTGACGATGCTCAGGCCGAGGCCGGTTCCACCCCGCTCCCTGGAGCGGGCCCGATCGACCCGATAGAAGCGCTCGGTGACCCGCGGGAGGTCCATTGAGGAGATTCCCGTCCCGGTGTCGGTGACCATCACCTCGAGACGACTCGAGGAGGCCTTCTGGGCTGATAGCGTGACCTGACCGGCCGACGTAAACTTAATGGCGTTATCGACTAGGTTAATGAGGATCTGCTGGAGCCGATCGCGGTCGGCATGGGCCGGCGGCAAATCGGGAGGGATTTCGAGGCGAAGTGTGATTCCCTTCTTTGACGCCGCTTCCTGGTGCAGCGCCAAGACCGGCCGCGCCACCTCATCCAGAGGCACGGCGTGTCGTTCGAGCTGCAGGCGACCGCTCTCGATATTGGAGAGGTCCAGCAAATCATCCACCAACCGACTCATGCGCTCGGCGTGTCGGGCGACGACCTCCAAGAAGGGACGGGCGCGGCCCGGCTCGTCCACCGCCCCCTCCAGTAGAGTCTCGACGTAGCCACGGATGGCCGTGAGGGGGGTGCGCAGCTCATGGGAGGCGTTGCCGACAAATTCCTGGCGGGCTCGTTCCAGGCGCCGCAGTTCCGTCACGTCGTGCAAGACCAGAAGCGTCCCCATGCGGTCGGCCCCGCGCCGAAGCGGCACGGCGCGCAGCATCAGCGCCATCGGAGGACTGTCTAACGTCAGCTCCCTCTGACAGACTGCCCCTGTCGCGCACTCATCACATTCTTGCAGGAGGATCCGCAGGTCCGGATGCCGAATGATCTCCAGGAGATGCGGCGTCCCCCCAAGGTCTTGACCCAGTCGAAGCATGCGGCGGGCACCTGCATTCATGAGCACGATGCGCCTCTGTTGATCAACGGCGACCAGCCCTTCGACCATGCTCTCGAGGATCCACGCCGTCCTCGCCTGTTCCTCCTCCAGGTCTTTGAGCCTCTCCTGGAGCTTTTGACCCAGGGTGTTGAGCGCCCGGGCGAGCATCGCGAGCTCCTGCTCTTCTGGAACGGCAACCCTCCGGCTCAGATCCCCTTCAGCCATTCGATTGGCTACCTCGACCATGGTGGTCACCGAACGGCTCACCCGACGGGCCATCCAAAGGCTCAGGACGATGGCGATCCCGAAAGCCAGCACGGCGGCGTAGGCGAGGAAGGGACGGGCGAGAAAGAGCCCCGTCACCGCGATGATGACGCCGATGACGAGGAAAGAGGTCAGGATCAGTTTCGTCTGAAAACGCCCGACAAGTCTCCGCACCTATTCCCCCCGATCGAATCGGTAGCCGACCCCCTTCACCGTGACGATCCGCCGGGCCTCAGGGCCCAATTTCTCTCGCAGGCGACGAATATGGACATCGACGGTTCGGGACTCGATCTCGCCTGCCCGATCGTAACCCCACACGCGTTCCAGCAGGAAGTCGCGACTCAGGACCCGGCCCCTGGCCTGGACGAGGGCCTTGAGGAGCTCCATCTCCTTGGCCGTGAAGGAAACCCCTTTCCCCCTTACCAGGACCTGATACCGCCCGAAATCCATCGTCAACGTGCCAAGCGAGAGAACGCCCTCCTCGGAAGCCGCCGCGCCCCGCCGAAGAATCGCCTTGACCCTGGCAACCATCTCCCGCGGACTGAAGGGCTTGGTCATGTAATCATCGGCCCCGAGTTCTAACCCGATCACCTTATCCGTCTCCTCCGCTTTCGCCGTCAGCATGATGATCGGGATAGCGGAGTCCTGTCTGAGGCGGCGACAGACCTCGAGGCCATCGACCCCCGGCATGAGGAGATCGAGGATCACGAGGTCGGGCTTCTCCCGTCCCACGAGATCCAGCGCCGACTTGCCGTCCCGGCATCCCACCACCTGGTGCCCCTCCCGCTCCAGGTGATACCGGACGAGTTCCAGGATGTCTTCCTCGTCATCCACCACCAAGACCTTCGTCCTCATGAGGCGCCTCCATCTCCTCCTTCGGTATGATACGGCTTCCGTGCCGAAAAGAGCAAAGCTTTTCGCCTCAGACGTATCGGCCCTGACTCGCCCACCCCGCCAGCCACTCCCAGGGGATAAAACGCCATTTTACTTGACACTCCCTTAGTCCACAGAGGATACTTGATGCCCGCCAGGTCCCTCTCTGACCGGCCTTGAGGCGGGGGATCGGGTCGACCATGGAAACGAGATTACCGAGCTTCGACGAAGGTCGCAACTCAGCGAAATCCGGGGCTTTTCCCCGCACTCCCCCTGACCGGACAGAAGCCGAGGCACGGTGGCGATGGGCCATCCAGGCGGCCAATATCGGGGTCTGGGATTGGGATCTCCGGACGAACGATGTCTTTCTGTCCCCCGAATGGAAAAGGCAACTCGGGTACGAAGATCACGAGATTCCAAGCCGCTACGAGGAGTGGGAGAGTAGGCTGCATCCTGAGGACCGCCATCGCACACTCGCCACGCTGAAAGCCTACCGCACACGTCCCTCGCCCGATTACGAAGTCGAGTTCCGCCTGCGTCATAGAGACGGGTCGTATCGTTGGATTCTCGCCCGGGCTGCGCTGATCTGCGACGCCGACGGAATGCCAATCCGCATGCTGGGCGCGCACGTGGACATCTCTCGGCGCAAGCACGCGGAGACGGCACTCCGAAGGGTGCACGAGGAGCTGGAGCGCGGGGTGCAGGAACGAACGGCCGAACTGTCGAAGGCCATCGACATCCTGCAGGAACAGATCGCCGAACGGCACAAGGTCGAGGACCACTTGCGCAGATCGCAAGAGCAGTTGCACGCCCTCTCGACCCGCCTCCTCTCCATGTTGGAGGAGGAGCGGACCCGCATCGCCCGCGAGACCCACGACGAGCTGGGTCAGACCCTGACCGCCCTCAAGATCGCCTTGGCCTGGATCCGCCAGCGCCTGCCGACGGATCAGAAACCCATGCAAGACAAAGCCGACCAGATGGCTCACCTCATCGACACCACGGTCCAGGCCACTCGCAGGATCGCGACCGAACTCAGGCCTCGCGTCTTGGATGACCTGGGTCTCGTCGCCGCCCTGGAGTGGCACGCGCGCGAGTTCCAAGAGCGCACCGGTATCGCGTGTGGGTTCACGAGAAGCCCCGAGGACATCGTGGTGGATCCCGCACGGGCCACAACCCTCTTTCGTATCTGCCAAGAAGCCCTGACGAACGTGGCACGACACGCGAACGCCACGCGCGTCGACCTCATCCTGGTACTGGTGGGGGCGGCCCTGCGCCTGGAGGTCCGCGACGACGGGCGAGGCATCCCGGAGGAGGCCGTGGCCGATCCGAAATCGCTGGGGTTGATGGGCATGCGGGAACGGGTCCTTCCCTGGGGAGGAGACATCCACATCCGCGGGATCCAGGGCAGAGGGACTGTCGTCAACGTCCACATCCCCCTCGAAGGCAATCAGGCGGGTTTGTCTGGAGTCCTTGCATGACCAGGATTCTCGTCGTCGACGATCACGCGATCGTCCGCCAGGGACTGAAGCAGATCCTGGCGGAGACCCCCGATCTGGTCGTGACCGGGGAAGCCAGCAGTGGGGAGGAAGCCCTACAGAAGATCCGGACGGCGCAGTGGGATGTAGTCGTGCTCGACATTTCGTTGCCGGATCCCAACGGCTTGATCGTCCTTCAGCAGATCAAGAGCGAGTACCCCCATCTACCCGTCCTTGTCCTGACCATGCATGCGGAGGATCAGTATGCCGTGCGGGTCTTGAAGGCGGGAGCCGCCGGCTTTCTCACCAAGGAGAGTGCCCCGGATCAGCTGGTCACCGCCATCAAGCGGGTGGCCAGCGGAGGCCGGTATATCAGTCCCTCTCTGGCGGAGAAACTCGTCTCTGACCTGGGGAGCGACCCCAGGAAGCCACGGCACGAGGTCCTGTCCGACCGCGAGTTCCAGGTCTTGTGTATGATCGCGTCCGGCAAGACGCTCACCAAGATTGCCGAGGAGCTGGGGGTGAGCGTCAAGACCGTGAGCACCCACCGCACCCGCCTCCTCAAAAAGATGCGGCTAACGAATAACGCGGAACTCGTCCACTACGCCATCCGGAACGGGTTGGTTCGCTGAATCTGTCTCGCCTCGCTCCATCCCTTCTCCCCTCAGCCCTCTAACTCCTCAAGAGATCATTCAGGCCTCTATCACGCTTCGCAAACGAATATGAACCCATTTTGGTGCGAAGAATTCGTACACCGACCACCTCAAGAGGGCACGGATTTTGCAAACTTACAGCCCCTACCCCACTCAAGGCCCTCGACAGAGGTCCTCGGGACAATCTCGGTGGGGAGAGCATGGCGAAACGCCCGAGCCTGACTAAAAGCGACGATCACGAGGGGTGTGAGCTCGTCGCCTCGAGCCTCACCCGCACGGGGTTCGGACCCCTTCCGCCCATGTCGGGCCGTCAGCCGGTGCTTGTCGATTCCCTATTCAGTTTCATCTCACGATGAGGTGCGGAGGAGCTGAGAGGGGGAGAAATGGCCAAGATCCTCGTGGTGGATGACGATATCGAACTCAGTCGGATGGTCCGGGAAATCCTCGAAGGGGAAGGCCACCGCGTCACGATGGTCCATACTGGCCAGGACGGGGTTCGCGCCTTCACCCGCGAACCATTCGACCTGGTCGTGCAGGACGTAAACCTTCCCGGGGGGGTGTCGGGCTACGGGGCGTGCCAGACCTACAAGTCGATCCGCGACACCGTAGCGGTCATCATGATGTCCGGGGAGTTTCACAGCGACCAGGACGTAGCCGTCGGCCGTCGGTTAGGGGCCGATGGCTTCCTCCGAAAGCCCTTCCCCCCGGAACGGCTCCTCGAGGAGGTGGTCCAGGGGCTCGAGGTGCGCGCGAAAACGCGGGGCGAGCTGCCGGTATTCACCTGTCGCGGGTGCAAGGCCCTTTTTCCGGTTGAGGACTCACTCCCCCACGAGGGAAGGGTCCGCCTGGCCTGTCCAAACTGCGGCCAGTTTGCCGAGGTCACCAGGAAGGACGTCGTGTGGGAGAAACCCGATGAGCGCAAGGGACCCCAGGGACCCGAGGCCCGTCGGATCCTGGTCGTCGAGGACAACGCACACTACCGACAGTTCCTGGCCTCTCTCTTGAAGCGAGCGGGACACGTGGTCCTCGAGGCCAAGAGCGGACGGGAGGGTCTCGAGTTCTCCGAGAAGTGGCAGCCGCACCTCGTCGTTGCCGACATCATGCTCCCCGACGTCGATGGGCTCACCATGGCTACACGGATCAAGGCAGATCCAAAGACTGCCAGGATCCAGATCATGCTCCTGAGCACCTTCAAAGCGGCTGGATATGCGGAGCAGGCAAGGGGGATCGGGGCGGCCTACCTGTCGAAGCCGATCGAGACAGAAGCATTCTTGCAAAGCGCCAGGAGAATGCTTCAGGGGTAAAGCCCATGCGGCAGAGACAGAGAAGCGGATGGCCAATCCAACAAGGATCCGGATGCTTCACACGGGTGTTGCCGGGGCCGGGGGATGACGCGAAGCAAGGGCAGCCATGCGAATACGCCCGATCCTGATCATCGATGACGATCACGCCCTGTGCGAACTGGTCACCTCGACCCTGAGCCGCACCGGCTTCCAAGTCCTGGCCGCCTTCGATGGTCCAACCGGGATCGAGAGGGCCCGAGATGCGCACCCCGGCGTCATTCTCTTGGATATGATGATGCCTGGCATCGATGGCGTTGAGACGTGCCAGCGCCTGAAACAGGACCCGGTCCTCGGGGATATCCCCGTGGTCGGCATGACGGCCTCGGCGGACCTCAAGTACGCCGAAAAGGTCTTTCGGGCCGGGGCCGAGTTCTTCTTGCCGAAGCCCTTTGGGGCCGAGAGCCTACTCCGCGTGGTGAGCCTGGCCACAGAGACGGCCGAGCGGCAGTCCCGGGCCCCTCGCGGCCAACGTCGGGGCCGGCTGTCGGCCGAGATCCTCGTCCGGTGCCTCATCCGTGAGGGCCCGCATCCCGCCCGAGAGATTGTTGGCCGCACGGGTAACATCAGCCTGACCGGCCTGTTGCTCCTTCTGCCTGAAATCCTCACGCTCGGGAGCGCCATCCACCTCCAGCTCCAGTTCCCGGAAGGACCGCTGTCCGCGGAGGCCCGGGTTATCTGGAACGATCCCCAGCCGGTAGCCGACAACCGATTCCGCCATGGCGTCAATCTCACGCGCTTTGCACACGACATCGACCTCGTCCAGTATCGACGCTTCCTCAACGAACTCGCGGCGAGCCCTGCTCCAGAGCCCCACTCGTAAAGGCCTCCACGCCGAGGAACAGCACCAAGACAGGTCCATCCCCGGAGTGGCTTGGGAGACGGATGGCTTCTATAATAGAATGCAGGGCACGGCCCCGTGATGTAGACCTTGTCCGGCGGAGTGTGAGGTAGGGGCGATGGAGCGGCTTGGCCGCCAGGCACGGAGAGAGGCAGTCTCCATATCCCACCGGGAACGGGCGGCCAAGGTCCGAACCGTCCTCGCAACCACCCTGGTCCTCAACTGGTTGGTGGCCGCCCTCAAGCTCGGATATGGGTCGTGGTCCGAAACCCTCAGCATGGTGGCGGACGGCTTCCATTCTCTGCTCGACGGCTCTGCCAACATCATCGGCCTCATCACCATAACCGTCGCGGTCCTCCCGGCGGATCGCTCCCACCCGTACGGGCACCGAAAATTCGAAAGTTTCGCCGCCCTGGGCATCTCGTTCCTGCTCCTCTTGGCCGCCCTCGAGATCGGCCAGGGGGCGTTCAGCAGATGGCGGACCGGGACGTCACCCCACGTCACCTTCACGAGCTTCGCGGTTATGATTATCACGATGGGGGTGAATGTCTTCGTGAGCTGGTATGAGACCCGCGTCGGCCGGCGCCTTCAGAGCGAGATCTTGGTGGCCGATGCCCTACACACACGGAGCGACCTCTATGCTTCTGTAGCCGTGGTCGCCTCCCTCATCGCTGCCAAGGCCGGACACCCCGGCCTCGATCTGGCCGCAGCCGTCTTCATCGTCGTCTTGATCGCGCGGAGCGGCATTCGGATTATCGGCCAAAGCCTCTACGTCCTGGCCGACGCCTCGCGTCTGCACCCACCCGCCGTGGAGAAGGCCGCTCTCGAGGTCGAGGGGGTCCGTGAGTGCCACGCCGTTCGCAGCCGCGGATTCCCCGACGCCATCTACATGGACCTGCATATCCTGGTCGACCCCCAGCTCACCGTGGCCAAAGCTCATGAGATCGCCCACCGGGTCGAGGCCTCGCTCAAGGAGCGGTTCCCGGAGCTTGCGGACATGGTGGTTCATGTGGAACCCGACATCGACGAGGAGCGCCACCGCCCGACAGAAGACCGCAAGCCGGGCGCCGCTGCATCATGACGGTGGGAGCGGTGTTGGAGTGGGCGGTCCGTACTTGCCGTATGTTGCATCAATAGTAGCCCGTATCTCTCGGAGCGATTTGCCTTTGGCCTGAAGAAGCATCACGTCCCGCGTGATGTCCAGGCAGATGTCTCAGGTGGCCCCGTGGCTCGTAAACTCGATCCGACCGTCGGCGTAGCGCTCCTGCACGTAGCAATCTCCGTTATGGCGGTGGCCAATGTTCCCGCATCCGCAGTAGCAGGGGATATGTCGAAGCACCTCCGGATTTGCCGCCGCGTAGCGATAGGCCTCCTCCGCCTTCGCATTTCCCATGGCGTAGGTCGGCAGCTGGCCGGGACGTAATGTCTCGTACCGGTCGCCCGGGGCCCGTCTCCGGCTGGCCCCTGTCGGGGGACCGCTACCGCTCCACCCGACGAAGACGGCCACCATCCCTCCCGCCACCAAACCGGCGACCGCAAAGTAAAACCAGCGGGTGCGCTTCCGTGTCGATATGGCCCCCTGTGTTTTCCCCATACTCGCCTCCTCCCAGTTCATCACATCATACACATGTCCCGCATCATGGGCATACGGGGCATCATGCCGCCCCCCCTGCCCCCATGCATGCGCAGGACCATCTGCCCAGCCGCCTCCTCGCGGCGCTGCCGTTCCGAGAGAATGCCGGTATTCAGAGATGCGACATAGAAAGCGAGAGCCCACAGCTCCTCGTCCCTTAAGGCGCCTTCGTACGAGGGCATAGGCGTGCCATCGAGACCTGTGACGATGGTCCGGTAAATCGCTTCAGGAGTCGAGCCCCGCTTGAGAGGCCGCGAAAGATCGGTAGGCTGGATCGGATACCCCCAGGTATCCTTCATGCTTTCGGCGGAGGGGCCATCACCTCGTCCCCCCACGCCATGGCATTTGAAACATTCGGCTTTCTGATATGTCTCTCGGCCCTTGCTAACCAACTCAGGCGTCCGCGGAGGGGCCTCGGGAATCACGATAGGCGATTGCGGCTTTTCGCTGCGAAACCGTTCCGAAAAAGTCTTGACGTACAGAACGACTGCCCTCCGCTCACTCTCTGGCAGATCATCCTGCGCAATCATCCCGGTCCCTCGTAGGCCCCGGCTAACGGTCTGAAATAGATCATCGTCCGTGGGGAGAGAACCTGTTGGGGTAGAGCGGAACTTGAAAATCCCCGGGTGGAAGTCCCGGGGCTTCGTCCGGACCATCATTCCCGCCATTCCCCGCCCATCCCCCAGGGCTCCATGACAGATCGCGCAGTTTCGCTCAAACACCAGCCGGCCCATTTCAAGCGTTCCCGGACCCGGCCGCGTGTTACCCGGATCATCACGTGTAGTCGCAGCAGCACCTCCCAGAAGAGCAATCCATATCGCGAGCGTCGCCGCCAGTCCTCGCGTCGTCATTTTTCTCCCCGGAGCAAGATCCGCACATCACGACGCAGGCGCTGGAGCGACTCGTCCTCGTTGCTGTGGTAGTAGCCTCGAATCCGCGCCTGACGGTCCACCAGCACAAACCGGGAGCTATGGATAAACTGCTTTCCGGTCTCCTCATGATGCGCCAATACAGGGATGGGCCCGAAAAGCTGACTCTTCACTCCCTCGGTTGGATCAGCCACGTTCAGGCGAAAGCCCTCGAGGGCGAGGCGGTAGATGGCTCTCTTTTCACCTGTCAGGAAGAGCCACCGGTCCCGATCAGCCCCGTAGCGGTCCGCGTACTGCGAGAGGACTGCAGGGGAGTCCCGTTCCGGGTCGACGGTGATGGAGATCAGTCGGAGATCTTTTTCCTCCGCGAAGTCCGCCTGAACCTTGGCCATCTCGGCACTCTGCAATGGACAGGTATCGGGGCAGTGGGTGAACATGAAGTTGGTGATCCAGACCTTTCCCAGCAGATCCTCTCGATCGACTTTTCGTCCGCTTCGCTCGATGAGGGAGAAGCCGGGCACACTCCCGAAAACGTCCAGCGCCTCACCTGCCCGTTTTCCGCTCAACCAGGATCGGATCGCAGGGCCTTTCCAGAACCAGAGGACACCCACCGCGCCGATGAGCACGAGGAGGAGAAGGCCCCGCAGAAGCACGACGAGCATGGGTCGCTCGATGAGGCGTCCGTCTTTCATCATGGGTCTCCGACGGTCCTCGACCTCGTTACCTCAAAATCCCTTCGAGCAGTCTCCGGGATTCCGGGTCGGTCCAGTCGCGGTAGCCCACTTCCCGATGTCGGATAATCCCCTGCTTATCGATCAGGAAGCTCGCGGGAATCCCGACCATTCGGTAAACGCGCAGCACCTCCATCTCGGGATCCAAGAGGACCGGAAATTCCAGGTTCAACTCCTGCATGAAACTCTTCACGACACTCTTTGATCCGGCATCAAGACTGACCGCGAGGACCTCGAGGCCGCGGCTCTTGGAGTCCTGGTAGACTTTCTCGATCGTGGGCATCTCCTGACGGCAGGGACTACACCAGGTCGCCCAGAAGTTGAGAAGGACCGCCTTCCCACGCAAATCAGACAGTCGCACCGTCTGCCCATCGAGGCGCGGCAGCACAAAGTCCGGGGCGAGATACCCCTGCTCGGGCCGGATCTCCGAAGCCACCTTGCCAGCCCGCCCCTGGACAATAACCAGGAAAACGCCCAGGAGGAGCAGGCTTGTCGCCAGCAACATCATCCATCCGCGGTACATCTTCATGTCGCTCCCTTGTCCCGCCCCGCGCCCCCTCTCGCCCTTCGCATCGGCGGCCCCAGGACAAGCAATCGACGACGAGACACCGGACGCGCGAGCAGCGTGCTCAACACTGAGCCGGGTCGGGTGGAAATGCAGGATCCGGGATCATGCCGAACAGGAACTCTCCGATCTAGGGCTGACGAGAGGGGACGGCTGCGATGTCGCCCAGGGTGAAGATCGCTTCGTATGGGATGCCGAAACCGGCCAGCTTCTCGTTTCCGCCCTCGAGACGGTCCACGAGGACGATGATCTTCACGATCTGAAAGCCTTGCTCCTGCGCGGCCTGAATCGCTTTCAGGGTCGAACCCCCCGTCGTGACCACATCATCGACGATCACGACCCTGGATCCCGACGTGCTGTGTCCTTCGATCCATCTCTTGAGCCCGTGTCCCTTGGGCTCCTTGCGGACAAAAAAGGTCTCGATCGGCTTCGCCACCTGATGACTGTGGTACGCCACGGCCGCCGCAATGGGAATCGCCCCGTCGGCCGGACCGCCGACAGCGTCCACCCTTGTGTGCGTCTCGCGCTCGAACCTCTTGATACGATCAAAGACGATGGTTCCCGTCGCCACCAGAGCCTCCGGCGCGCACAACAGAGCCCTGAGATCCACGTAATGCGGACTCAGCCGCCCCGATGAGAGCTGAAACGGAGCCTCCGGGCTGTAGCGATAGGCACGCTCCCGAATCAGCTCGAGCAGGCGCTTTTCCGCTTTGTTCATCCTCACCTCGGGACGCTTCGGGAATCACCTCTTTCCATGGTACCCGAGGGATGGAAGGGCCGTCAATGCGCATCTCCACGCAAGGGCGTCCCCTCGAGCAACGCGCCATACCCGTCACGGAAGGTCGGATATCGGAAGATATATCCTGAAGCCACCAGTCTGGCGTTACGACAGCGTTTGTTGCCCGCCCGCCGGCGCTGTACACCGCCCAGCCCGGGCTTCTCCACTCGAGGAGGAGGAACGCCGAGTCGTCCCGCCAGCCAGCGGAGGACAACACGCTCTTCCGCTGGCTCATGGTCAACCCCCAGATAGAGGTCCTCAGGCTGGGGAAACGACATCAGGTGTTGCAGGGCCCCGACGCAGTCGTCGCGGTGGATCCGGTTCGTGAAGAGCGGCGGACCGTCGGCGCACACCGCCTCACCCCGGCGCACCCGATCGATCAGGCCCACCCGACCTGGACCGTAGATACCGCCCAGCCGGATGACCGTGGCGGGGAATGGGCCGCTCCGCGCCAGGTCCTCTGCCTCGAGCATGTGCATGCCTGAAAAGTGTGTTGGCTCGGTCGCCGACGCCTCGTCCACCCATTCCCCGTTCGCTTGGGCGTAGACCACGGTGCTCGAGGTGAAGAACACGCGCCGGGGTCTCTGCCCCTGGTGCTGGAGGGCATCGAGGACGTGTAAGAGCCCATCCACGTAAATGCTCCGGTAGGCCGCGTCGTCCAGGCGATCGGGCGCCGCCGTGTAAAAGACAAACTCCAAGCCGCTCGGGAGGTTTCGAAGTGTCCCGGGATCCGTCAGGTCAGCCGCCAGGGGGCGCACGCCGGGCGGCAGGCCCTCCGGGTGACGCCGTAGGCCCCAAACGACGTGCCCCTCCGCAAGCAGGCATTCCGCGAGAGCCGTGCCGATGTAGCCGCACCCGGCGATGAGGATTCGAGCCATGCGAGTCGTCCCTCTCCAGGGATTGAGGGGTCGATTTGAGAGACTCTACCAGAGGCGGCGGTTTGCGAAAGCTTGACCGGAACCGGTCTTGAGGTAGCGCTCGAAGTCCTGGGCACGCCTTGTATCTGCGAATGCCGCATAGGTAACCAGACGCCAGGGACGATATTTGTGGGTGTGTTCGCCTTTGCCTGCATTATGTTCGGCAATACGGCGTTTCAGGTCGTTCGTGGAACCGATGTAGCGGCGATCAGGATGAGGGATGCTTTGGAGAAGATAGACGTACTGCATTTGCGTCTGTCCTCCTTCGCTTCCCTATCGGGAGCTCCGGGGGACACCCTTCGCTTCTTGCCAATATCCGATATCGAGGATTCTCAAACAGGTGGCGTGCCACCCATAGCTCGACCGAGCAAAGCGAGGACGAGCGAAGGGTGGAGTGCATCTGTCTTTGTCCTCCTTCGCTCCTCTATGGAGAGCTTCGGCGGACACCCTTCGCTTTTTGTGCTCCGATATCTAGGATTGTCACCCAGGTGGCGTGCCACCCGTAGCTCGACCGAGCAACGCGAGAACGAGCGAAGGGTGGCTCCCCGGGCAGGGCTCGAACCTGCAGCCTAGCGGTTAACAGCCGCTCGCTCCACCATTGAGCTACCGGGGAACGGTAGTGATCTCGCCTACTCTCGAATCCTCCTCTGGCGGATTAACAGCCGCTCGCTCCCCGCCCGATCCCTGCCAGCCAGCCCCGCCTTACTGCTGGCGGGCAGGCGTCACGCGGGGGGCGGGCGGGCACCATTGAGCTACCGGGGAATTCCCACTGTATGCTAACGCAAAAGGGGCGCGACCGTCAATCGAACCGGGGCGGGCACTCCGAAGGACTCGTCTAAGAAGGGACTACGTCTTTTTCTGCAGTTCCTGCATGACGACCTTGGCGATGGCCTTCAGCGTCTCGAAAACACCGATCCCTTGAGAGGCCACTGCCTCGAACCAGGGGAGGTTGCGAGGATTGAGGGCCTTCTGCAGCTCATCAATGGGTGTCACGTTCGGGAGGTCCCGCTTGTTATATTGGAGCACCAGGGGGATCTTGTCCGGGTCGATCCCCTGGTCCCCCAGGTGCTGCCGCATGTCGGCCAGGCTCTGGATGTTGGCCTCCACCCGTTCGATCTGCGAGTCGGCAACAAAAACCACCCCGTCGGCCCCCTTCAGGATCAACTTGCGACTGGCCTCATAGAAGATCTGGCCAGGAACCGTGTAGAGGTGGAAACGCGTCTTGAACCCTCGGATCGTCCCCAGTTCCAGCGGCAGGAAATCAAAAAAGAGCGTCCGCTCCGTCTCCGTGGCCAACGAGATGAGCTTGCCCTTTGCCCCGGGGTCCACCCTCTTGTAAATATGCTGCAGGTTCGTTGTCTTGCCGCAGAGACCGGGGCCGTAGTAGACCAGCTTGCAGTTGATCTCGCGAGCCGCGTAGTTGATAAAGGACATCCCTTAACCCTTGCCGAAGAGGTTTTCGACGTCGTCGTCGGTGATCTCGCCTATCGCGGGCTTCGAAGGAGAGCTTTTTCCCTCCGCGCCCGAGTTCGGCCGCCTGGAGAGTTCAGTGAAAATATCCTCCATCTCCCTGGAGAATTTTTTGACCTGGAGGCGAACCAGCGCCACGGCCGAATTCTGATCCAACAGCACCAGGAGGATGGCGCGGCTACCGATGAGCGAGAGGTGGAGACGCTTCCGCTCTCCGTCGTAGAAGACAAAAGAAAATTCCTTCTCACCCAGGAGCTGGGCTAACGCCCCCGCTGCGGCGATGCTGCCCGCGGCGAGACTCGCGAGCGGCGTGGTATCAAGCCCGTCCGTCGCTCCAGCGCTGGCGATGAGCTGCCCGCTCGTATCGATGAGGAGAATCGCCGCGCTCCGGGCCTTGCGCTGTAGGGCAGACAGGCAGGCGTTGATCCGGCTGAGGTCCTCTTCGTAGATGACCAGATCGGCTATGGGGCGCACAGACCCTCCGTGGGACTCCAGGGGAATCTGCCTTCAACTTTCGTGCCATGTGTCCTACCCCAGCTCCCGCCGTCCCTCAAGGGCCCGGCCTAACGTGAGCTCGTCGGCGTACTCCAGATCCCCCCCCACGGGGAGGCCATGGGCAATCCGGGTGACCCGCACCCCGAGCGGGGTCATGAGGCGGGCGAGGTAGAGGGCCGTCGCCTCCCCTTCCACGTTCGGGTTGGTGGCCAGGATGACCTCTTTCACCTCCCCGGACCGCAAGCGATGTATCAACTGTTTCGCGGTGATCTGGTCCGGGCCCCGCCCCTCCATCGGCGAGAGGGACCCCTGGAGGACATGATACAGCCCCTTGAACGTCCCGGTCCGCTCGACGGCCAAGAGATCGTTCGCCTCTTCTACCACGCAGAGGATGCTGCCGTCGCGGGTCGGGTCCTGGCAGACCAGACACTGCTCCGCCTCAGCGATATTCCAGCAGCGCTCGCAGACGCGGATCTTCTCCTTCAGTTCCAGGATGGCTTCGGCTAACGTCATGGCCTCCTCTCGGGAGGCCTTCAGAAGGTAGAAGGCAAGGCGCTGGGCGGTCTTCGCACCCACACCCGGAAGGCGCATCAGGACATCGACGAGGCGATTGAGCGGGGAGGCGTACCGGATCGGCATGGTCTCTAGACGAGTCCCGGCAGGTTGAGGCCGCCGGTCAGCCGTCCCATTTCGCCCGTGAGCAGGTCCCGAGCCCGGCGCAAGGCCTCGTTGCTGGCGGCCACGATGAGATCCTGCAGCATTTCTAGGTCCCCGCCCTGAATCACCTCGGGGTCGATCCGGACCGCCACAATTTCCCCCCGACCGTCAGCCGTCACCCTCACCATCCCTCCGCCGGCCGAGCCCTCCACCCGCTTTTCCGCGGCCGCTTCCTGAATCCGCTCCAGCTCCGCCTTCATCCGCTGGGCCTGCTTCATGAGATCGCCAAATCCCTTCATGGCTCACCTCGATGAGAGATGACCTCTCCTCCCTCCTCGACCTCGACGATCCGACCTCCAAACACCTCGAGCGCCTCTCGAACCACGGGGTGGCTTCGAGCAGGCATCCGAGCCGCCTCCTCCTGTTTTCCCGCCGCCGAAGGGAGAAAGCGGTAGGCCACCTGGAGGCGTCTGCCGTAGACGGCGGAGATGGTCGAGGCGAGGAGGCTACGGACCTCGGGGTCCTCCAGGGTGGAGCGAGCGAAATGATTTCCATTGGCGAAGGTCAGCGTCAAGGTCTCCCCCTCCACCGTGACCTCGGCCTCGGCTAGGAGAACACCCAGGGAGCGTCGCTCCGAACCGATCCGCCGCCGCACCTCATGCCATCGGTCCTCAGTCCCGATGGCGGCCGGCGGCGGGCTAGGGGGGCCAGCTTTCTCCTGAGCCGCAAAAAGTCCAGGCTGGGGGGCGGGATGCTCGGGAACGACCCTGAGATGCCCCTCCAGGGACTCCAGGCGCTTGACCAGGCTTCCCAGGGACTCCAGCCCGCGGGCCTCGGCCATCCGGACCAACGCCATCTCGAGAACATAGCGCGGTTGGGACGCCCGCCGCATCTCCCCCTCGGCATCCAAGAGAAACCGCAGCGCCAATTCCAGGTGGGGAATCTCCACGTGCGCCGCCCGCTGTTCGAGATCCCGCATGACCTCTGGAGCAAGCCCCAGGATCTCTCCTGCCCTGGGGCTGAGCTTCACAAGCAAGAGCGACCGGAACTGCTCCAACAAGTCGAGGACAAAGGTGCGAAGATCTCCCCCTTTGGCGGCGAGCTCTCCGACAAGCTCCACGACCTTCCCCGGGTCTCCCGCCAAGCAGGCCCCCATCACCGCCCGGACCACCTCGGGCGCCGTCCATCCCAGGACGGCCGCCACCACCTCGGTAGTCACCCGCTCGCCTCCATAGGCGATCACCTGATCGAGGATGCTCTGGGCATCGCGCAGGCTCCCGTCCGCCGCCCGGGCGAGAGCGGCCAGGGCTTCCGGAGCCACGTCTACCCTTTCAGCCTCCGCAATCGCCCGAAGACGTTCCGCAAGCAGACCCTGGCCAATCCGACGAAAATCGTAGCGTTGGCAGCGGGAGTGGATCGTGGGGGGAACCTTGTGCGGTTCGGTCGTGGCGAGGATGAAGACCACCTTGGGCGGCGGCTCCTCCAGGGTCTTCAGGAGGGCATTGAAGGCCGAGAGAGAGAGCATATGGACTTCATCGATGATGTAGACTTTGGTGCGGCCTCTGACCGGCTGGTAGATCAACTGTTCTTGTAGATCCCGCACATGCTCGACACCGGTGTGCGAGGCGCCATCGATCTCTACGCAGTCCACGGCAGCTCCTGCCGTGATCTCCCGGCAGTTGAGGCACTGGTTGCAAGGCTCAGGCGTGGGGCCCCTGTCACAGTTCAAGGCCTTGGCGAGGATCCGCGCAGTGGTGGTCTTACCGACCCCCCGAGGACCCGTGAAGAGAATGGCGTGAGCCACGCGGCCCTGCTGGAGGGCATTCTTGAGGGTCCGGGTAACCGCCTCCTGCCCCACGACTTCGTCGAAGGTCTGAGGGCGCCACCGCCTGGCCAGCACCTGGTAGGACATAGATCCCTCGTTCATGGTTCATAGTTCATGGTTCATGGTCCGGAGAAGCTTCAGCACGAGGTAACCTTCCATGAACCGTGAACCCTGAACTCTGAACCAAAAAATCCTTGGCCGTGCACCCACCGTCGATCCCGACCGCCGGCCCTTACCCAGGGCCGAAGGCTCCGGCCGGAAACCCCTGCGGCACAGGAGGCGGACCGCTTACCGCTGCTTCCTTCCGGACCTGACGGGCTTCACGGATCCCCCTTGCGCAGGACCCGACCCTCGACGCCCCAACCCCGGGCAGATTACCCGGAGATCCAGGACCTCGGGCAGGGGTTCAATCCCGCTATAGCGGATTGCGGGTTCAGGGCACCGCTAGCTCCCCATCTAGCACGGCCAAGGACCCTTGAGAACAGCTATGAGCAATGAGGGCTGAGGGCCGAGCGCACACGTGCCCCTCCCTATGGTCAGTCCTCATCGCTTTGCGCTCGACGCTGACTATGGCGGAGAGGCCGGGATTCGAACCCGGGGTGGGTGTCACCCCACACACGCTCTCCAGGCGTGCACCTTAAACCGCTCGGCCACCTCTCCGCACTCTTGGTTCAGGGTTGAGGGTTCAGCGTTCAGGGTCAAGATCAATTAGTACGATACTATCCGCCCATCCATGAACTATGAACGGCGATCCTGAAAGGATCGCCTTGGCGGAGGGGGTGGGATTCGAACCCACGTGCCCCGCTCAACGCGGGACAACCCGATTTCGAGTCGGGCCCGTTACATCCACTTCGGTACCCCTCCTGCCCGTGCCGTTCCAACTTTTCTCGCCGAGAACGGAAGTGTTGAGTCCCAAGGTCAGGATTGCTACCTTCCTTATCCGTGTTCGGGGCAATAAGTTGGAACGGCACTCGCCCATCCCGAGCCGCAGGAGTCGGGCGCCTGCCGCCGGGCCAGAAAGAATTCATGCAGGAGGGCCTGAGACTCCTCCGCCCGCACACCACTCAGCACCTTGACCCGATGATTGAGCCGCGGATCATCGAGGAGACGGTAGACACTCTCGACGCCGCCTCCCCGGGGATCGGCGGCGCCGTACACGAGCCGTGCCACCCGCGCATGGAGCAAAGCCCCGGCGCACATCACACACGGTTCTAGGGTGACATATAGGGTGGCCTCAGGAAACCGATAGTTGCCGATCTGCCGCCCCGCTGCCCGGAGCACCAGGACCTCGGCATGCCCCGTCGGGTCCTGGAGCGCGATGGGCTGATTATGCGCGGTAGCCAAGACGACCCCATCCTGCACCACGACAGCCCCCACGGGCACCTCTCCCGCCTCACCCCCCCGGCGGGCCTCCCGGAGCGCGATATCCATCCACACGAGGTGCTCCTCATGGGTTGCCTCTCTCGGCGACCCCACAGATTTCCTCCTGTCAGAATGGGCAGAGTATAACAGACTGATACCGCGAGGGCAACCGGGCTCGGGGGGTTACGCCTGCCCTTCGGAAAGCTGAGCGACCTTGGTCTTGAGTTCGTGAAGGAGGGTCCGGGTCTGGAGCTCGAGCCGCCGCTTCTCCACCGCGCGTTTCACAGCATGGAGCATGACCTCGCTCTTGAACCCCTTGACGATGAAGTCAAAGGCCCCAAGCCTCAGCGCAGTGACGGCGTTGTGGGATGAGGGATGGCCGGTGACTACGATCACCGGCGTGTCCGGCATGATGGTCTTCAATCGTTCGATGAGTTCGGGACCTGACATGCCCGGGAGGACCAGATCCACCAAGACGACGTCGACCTCCTGGAACCGTAAGAGCTCGAGGGCCTGGTGGGCCGTTGGCACCGTCAGGACTGCGTAGCCGTGGTCTCGGAGCAGGTCAGCGTAGATCGCCCGTTCGAGCAGCTCGTCCTCAACGATGAGGATCGTGGCCAAGGGGGGGCGCGAGGGTGGGCCCTTCAGGGGGTCGTGAGCGGCCCCCTCGGCATACCGGGCCGCCTCCAGTTCATGCAGGGAGCTGAGCGTCCGCTCGAGATCCCGGTGCAAATGCCTGACTCTGAGGAGCGTCCGGACCCGCATGAGGAGCTCGCGCCGCTCGATGGGTTTGGTCAGAAAGTCGTCGGCGCCCTCGTGAATCGCCTTTTCTCTCTCGGCCATCTGGTCCAAGTTCGCGATGATCACAACGGGGATGTCGCTGGTCTCTTTTCGCGCCTTAAGCTCTCGCAGCACCTCGCGGCCGCTCATGTTCGGCATGCCGAGGTCGAGAAGGATGATGTCGAGGCTCGCTTTCCTGGCGGTACTGAGCGCCCGCTCTCCGCTCATGGCGGTCAGGACCTCAAGCCCCGCTCCCTTCAAATAGGTCTCAAGGGTCCCGAGTGCCTTCGGGTCGTCATCCACCGCCAGGATCCTCCCCGGCGGCAGCCCTGTCGTTCCATCGCGCGTCATCGCCTTTGGTTCTCTTTCCGGTGCCTCACCGACACATTATCCGGGCCGGTTTTTTGCACTTTCTATGCCAACGCTGTACCCCCTTCTCATGACGGTTTGGCGTGGCCCAAGGACCCGTGAATACCCGACAAGTCGCCGGTTCGAGGGATTCAACGAGACGCAATTCGGGCCCAATCAGGAGGGGCGCCAAGTTATTTCTCTTGACACCGCGCGGGATCGCGTGTACGGTCACTGAGCACGAGCAGTGGTCCGACCGAGGTCCCTCGCAATTCTTGCTGCTATCACAGCCCCCAAAGGCTTTGCAGGCTTTTGAGGGCTCTTTTTTTACGACCCCATGGCGAGAGGAGCTTCCGTGTCGGGCAAACTGACGGAGACGCTCCCCCTGGAGCCACCTCAGAAGCCTCCGGTTCGAGGTCAAGGTCCTGGACATCCAAAAGGCGCCGAGTCAGTGATGCCGGGGGAAATGGGAGGGAAGATGTCAGACTATCGGCGGCGCGATGATCCGGCCCGAGAGGGGGCTGCCAATCCATCGCAACGCCGTCCCCTGGAGGTCATTGTAGACGACCGCGGGGTCGAATCGGCTCTCCGCACCTTGAAGCGCCTCG
>JAKEGQ010000012.1 GCA_022615475.1 Candidatus Methylomirabilota bacterium
CTCCAGCACGGAGGAGGGTAGGGCGTCGGGCAAGGCTCTCCCGGGGAGGCAGGTGCGACAGTCAGGGGCATCCTTCGGCGCCGAGATTGAGGATACCACCCAGGCCGCCGAGGGAGCAACCGAGGCTAGCCCTGCGCGTCCCCCTAAACATGGTCATCGACAAGGTTTGCGTCTCGGTCGAGCCGAAGCGCGAGCGCCATGTCATGAATGCGCATCAGTCCTCTCATGACGGTCTGATGTCCGGGTGGTTCTTTGGGACTTCGGCGGAGCGCCCCGCCCAGGCGGCCGATGATGATATACGCGGTCCCGAGCGTGAGGTTTTTTTTTGAGCCGTCGCTGGACATGGTCTCGCGCGCGACGCGAGGTTGGAGGGTTGCGAGGAGCCGGCATTCCCAGCGGGAGAAGACCAGTTCACAGGGCAGGTCAGGGACCTCGCGTCCCAGCAGCGTCAGCAGCATCACGCGCCAGCCGATGACGGTATCGATGGCGATGGCTCGGCCCAGCCGTTCGGCGGTGTGGTGCTGATGCGATTCGATGCCGCAGCCCGTCTTGAGGAGCCGGTGCCACTCTTCGATGCGCCAGCGCAGGCTGTAGGAGCGCACGCAGCGCAGCGCTTGCTTGCGCGACTCGATGGGCAGCGTCGTCAGCAGCCGCCAATGCAGTCTCTTGGCGCCCCGCGGAGGACCGGGTTCACGAACTTCGACGCCGTATACATCCACGGGTTGAAGATGTCTGGTTTGCCCCCATTGGGGTGGGGCGACCGTGACCTTCCCCCACTTGACTTCTACCTTCGCCTTTCGGGCGGGAAGCGCCACGCGACCCGGCCGACTGGGCTTTCCCTTCTTGGCCCGTTGCCGGGGAACCTCGACCTCTGCCTGCGCCATCACCGGCAGCGCCTCCAGGTGGTCGAAGAGCTTCAAGGGCTCCTCTTCCAGGCGACGGTTGTAGTTCGCCCGAATGAGCAGATGAACACTGCGGGCCTGGCGCCGCTGCAGATCGAACAACTCGAAGATGTCGCTCTCGCGGTCTCCCACGCAGACCAGTTCGGTCTGGCCCAGAGCGGGCCGCATGTCCGCGAGCTCCTGGAACACTTTCAGCCAACGGTACGACTCCTTCTCTTCGATGGGTCGGTCCTGCGGCTGCTTGCCTCCTGTCTTGGGCGCGTAAAACTCGGTGCTTAGCACCCCGAGCGGCAGTCCCTTCTCGCTCAGCGCCAGGGCGGAGTGCATCCTAAGGCCCCCGCTCTCGGCTCCGGTCTGGTTGGTCCCGATGAGCCCGAGGCCGTTGCAGTCCAAGCGGTCGGAGAAGTCCAGGTCCGTGCTGTCCTGGATCACCAGGACCCGCTTCTCCGCCTTCATGCGTCCGACGGTGCGCTCTCGATGCGGGGCCAGCATGGTGTCGGGGGTGATCTCCTCGCGTTCGTTGCCGATGAAGCGGTAGAACGCCTTCAGCTCATGGCGGTCGCCGTCAAAGCTCTGAGTATAGGGCGCCGCGGGATTTTCCGCCTTGCGCCGCACGATCTCCACCAGTCGTCGCTCGGTCGCTCGATGCCCGAAATCGGCGCCCCCGAACTCGTCCTCCACCCAGTGCTCGCTCTTCAGGGCCTCCGCGAGATCCACCGTCGGCACCGCCTCTGCGGGGCCTGGCAAGCCCATCGCCACGCGCCAGTCCGGTCGCAGCGGGTAGAGATAGATGTCCTTGCGGCGCTTCACCGGCCGGTTTGGGGCACTTCGCCCCCGACCCTTCGTGCTCCCCACACGGACCCAGTTCCCTGCCTGGAAGCAGGTCCCCGCGTAGCGCTCCCGGTCCACGAAGGTCTCCACCAACCAGGGCTCGATTCCATAGCGATCCGCGAAGTCGCTCACCACCCGCGTCATCCCCAGGCTCAGCGTGCGGCTCGCCAGGTTCTCGCACGACACCGAGGGCCGGATCAGAAACCGGTTCAGGTTGATCAGACGCTCCCGGAACCCCTTCCGGGTTTCCTCATCCCAGCCGATCCACTCGTCGCGCGACCCAAGGCGCAGCGCGCAGGAGCCGAACCCCAGACCTCCCAGCCACCCGTGATCGGAGCCGATGAGGTAGCGGAGCTGGCGGCCCACCAGCCGGCAGTCCCGCAGGGGGTGTTCGGTCAGCATCAGCTCGTTCCAGATCCGGAAGAGCTCATCCTCCTCGGTGCTCACCTCGATGAGCTCGAGCCCCCGGATCGTGCCCACCCGCTCCGGGACTCCCTGGGCAATGGGGACCGGTGCATCGAGGCGTCTGGGATTCCACGCCTCAGAGCCCCGCCCCTTCGGCTCCGGAAGCCGCCACAGACCCTTCGCTTCCAGCACCCGCAGCGCCTTTTGGACGCTCCCCATCTGAGGCCTCCCGCGAGGGCCCCGCAGATCCAGCTCCTCGCACAGGTGGCGCGCCAGCGCGCCTCTCGATCCCTCGGGAAAGCTCCTCACCCAGGCCGCCACCGCGGCAACCCCACGCGGGCTGGCCAAATGCTCCTGAACCGTCAGCGTCGTGTCCATGCCCCCCAGCATACCTGGAGGGGGAGCCGTTGTCCAGCCCCGCCTTTCGGGACACGCGCAGGGCTAGGCCAGCCTCCTTCAGCGCGGCCTGCCCACGGTATCGGGCAGGGTGAGCCGGGAGAGCGGAACCACAGCGCCGCCCACCCTGATCATAGGCTCCTCGACGAACCCCCCCACCGGCTCCAGCGCCTCTTCGGTGTAGCGGCTCCCCGGGTTCCAGAGTATCCACTCCTGCACCCCCGCATCGTAGGTGGCC
>JAKEGQ010000114.1 GCA_022615475.1 Candidatus Methylomirabilota bacterium
ATGCTCGGAAGGGCCAATCCTCGCGTCGGCCTCCTGAGCATCGGAGAGGAAGAGACCAAGGGGAACGAGTTGACCAAAGAGGCCTTCCGGTCCCTCGAAGAGGTGCCCGAGGTGGACTTCATCGGCAATGTGGAGGGGGTCGATGTCTTCAACGGGAAGGCCGATGTGGTCGTCTGCGACGGGTTCACCGGGAATGTCGCGCTCAAGATGGGGGAGAGCGCGGCCGAGATGTTGATCACCCTATTCAAGAGAGAACTGAGCCAGGACCTGCTTGGGAAAGCGGGGCTGTTCCTGCTGCGCGGATTGCTGGAGCGTTTCCGGCGGCGGATCGATTACACCGAATACGGCGGGGCGCCGCTCCTGGGTGTCAACGGAGTGGTGATCATCGGTCACGGACGATCCACGGCCAAGGCCATCAAGAACGGCGTCCGCGTGGCGGGTGAGTGCGTCAAGAACCGGATGCTCGAAAGTATCCGGGAAGGGATCGCTCAGAACTAGGGGGGGAATCATGGAGCGCACCCGAATTCTCGGCACGGGGTCAGCGGTGCCATCCCGGATCCTGCGTAATGCCGAGCTGGAAAAGCTGGTGGATACGAGCGATGAGTGGATTACATCCCGGACAGGAATCTCGGAACGGCGAGTCTGCAGTGCGGGGGAGGATACCGCCACCCTGGCGGAACAGGCGGCTCTGAAGGCGCTGGAGGCCGCGGCCCTCGACCCCATGGATCTCGACCTCATCCTGGTGGCGACCATCACCCCGGCCATGCCCTTCCCGGCCACGGCCTGTCTGCTGCAGGATGGGCTGGGTGCCCGACGGGCGGCGGCGCTGGACGTCTCGGCGGCCTGCTCAGGATTCATCTACGGTCTTGCCGTGGCGGATAACTTCATCCGTACCGGGATGTATCGCACTGTGCTTCTGGTCGGAGCCGAAACCCTTTCGCTCCTGACGGATTGGAGCGACCGAAACACGTGTGTCCTCTTTGGCGACGGGGCGGGGGCGGTCGTCCTGCAGGGTCAACGGGGGGGGCGGGGGGTTCTCTCGACCCACCTCTACTCCGACGGATCGCAGTGGGGGCTCCTCATGGCGCCCGGAGGAGGATCCCGGCACCCCATCAGCAGTCCGGAGGTCCTCGCCCAGCGTCTCAACACGATCAAGATGCCGAATGGCAATGAGGTCTTTCGGACGGCCGTCCGGGCGATGGAGGATGCCTGCATCTCGGCCCTCAAACACAACCATCTCGAGATCAGCGACGTCGATGTGGTCGTTCCTCACCAGGCCAACGCCCGGATCATTCAAGCCCTCACCTATCGGCTCTCCCTTCCTCCAGAGAAGGTCATCGCGAACATCGCTCGGCACGGCAATACCTCGGCCGCCTCCGTCCCGCTGGCCCTCGATGAGGCGGTCCGGACGGGAAAGGTTCACGACGGAAACCTGGTCCTCCTGGTGGCGTTTGGAGGGGGTCTTACCTGGGGATCGGCGGCGATCCGGTGGTGAGGGAGACCCGGGCTGCTCGCGCAGGGGAGGCTCGGCCGGACGGGTCGATGGGACGAAGGACGGCATTTGTTTTTCCAGGCCAAGGATCCCAGTATGTCGGCATGGGTCGCGACCTGGCGGAGAGCTTTCCGGCTGCGCGGGCCCTCATGGCGGAGGGCAGTGAGGTTCTCGGAGTCGATCTCGAGACACTCTGCTTCAAGGGCCCGGAGGAGACCCTGAGCCTGACGACGAACACCCAGCCGGCAGTCCTCACGGTGGGCGCCATGGCCTGGGCGGTGGTGCAAGAACACGGGATCCGCCCAGACTTTGTGGCCGGGCATAGTCTGGGGGAGTACACCGCCCTCGTGGCTGCTGGATCTTTGAGCTTCGGGGATGCGCTGCGGGTGGTCCGGCGGCGGGGCGAGTTGATGCAGGAGGCGGTCGCTGTCGGGGCCGGTGCGATGGCGGCCGTCATTGGTCTTGGTCCTGACGTGGTGACAGAGATATGTCGGGAGGTGGCCGAGGGTGATGTGGTGGAGGTGGCGAATCTGAATGCGCCCATGCAGACGGTGATCGCCGGGCATGCCGCTGCGGTAGATCGGGCGGCCGAGACGGCACGGGCGAGAGGGGCAAAGCGGGTCCTCCCCCTCCCGGTCAGCGCCCCGTTCCACTCGAGCCTCATGCGGCCGATCGCGATGGCATTCGCGGCTGTCCTGGGCGGACTCGATATCCGTGATCCTCGCACTCCATTTATCGCCGGCCGTGACGCAGAGCCCAAACGGACCGCGGGTGAGGTCATCCAGAGCCTGATTGAGCAGTTGGACAATCCCGTGCGGTGGGCCGAGGTCGTCCGCCGTCTGTCCGGGGAAGGGATCGAAACCTTTATCGAGCTTGGTCCTGGGAAGGTCCTCTCTGGCCTGATCAAGCGGATCGATGACACGGTGCAGGTCTACCACATCGAGGACCAGGAGAGCCTGGAAGAGACCCTTGCTGCGGCAGCACTGGCATGACCCTGCAGGGAAAGGTGGCCGTTGTCACTGGGGGATCGCGGGGGATCGGTCGGGCGGTAGCCTGTGCATTGGTCCGGGAGGGAGCGGCGGTGACGCTGTGTGCCCGGGACCGTGTTGCCCTGGAGAAGGTGGCAGCAGAGCTTGAGGCCTCAGGCGCGCAGGTCTTGGCAGTCCAGGCTGATGTGGCTCAGGCGCCCCAGGTCGAGCAGATGCTCGAAGCCTGTCTCGAGCGGTTCGGGTCGGTGAACATCCTGGTGAACAATGCCGGAATCACCCGGGACAACCTTCTGTTGCGGATGAAAGATGAGGAATGGGAGGCGGTGCTGAGTACGAATCTGAAAGGGGTCTTTCATTGCACGCGGGCCGCCCTCCGGCCCATGCTCAAGCAACGGGGAGGGCGCATTATCAATCTCACCTCGGCGGTGGGGGTCATGGGAAATGCCGGGCAGGCCAACTATGTGGCCGCCAAGGCGGGGATCATCGGGCTGACCAAGGCGACCGCCAAAGAGGTGGCCTCCCGGGGAATCACCGTCAACGCCGTCGCCCCCGGATTCATTGAGACCGATATGACGCACGCCTTGGACCCGGGGCGCCAGGAAGAGATACGCTCCAGGATTCCTCTGGGGAGATTCGGCATGCCCGAGGAGGTGGGGGAGCTGGTCGTTTTCCTGGCCTCGGATCGCGCGGCGTACATCACGGGTCAGGTCATCCATATCAACGGGGGCTTGTGGATGTGACACACCGGGTGTGCTCGTTTTCGCTGGAGGTGGGGAGGTGAGCGGGACCGTGGATGTCGCGGAGAAGGTCAAGAAGATTATTGTGGAGCAGCTCGGCGTTGATGGAGCGGAGGTGACCCCTGATGCCTCCTTCGTTGAGGATCTGGGGGCTGACTCGTTGGATACCGTAGAATTGATCATGGTCCTGGAAGAGGAATTCGGGATTGAGATTCCAGACGA
>JAKEGQ010000115.1 GCA_022615475.1 Candidatus Methylomirabilota bacterium
CACTGCACCTCGGAACTGAAGGCATAGCACCGTGGCCCGGTGTCACGGTCGAGGCTCGGCCATGATGGTTCGAGCGCTGGCCCTGGGGTCGCTTGTGTTGCTCACTGTCGCCCCCGCCCGGGCCCAGCTCGACCGCATTCTCAAGGAGCTTGGCGAGGGGCCGGGGAGTGGGCTGAGCGATGGAAAGATCGTCTCCGGGTTGAAGGAGGCACTTCAGGTCGGGACCGAAAACGCGGTCAAGGTCACAGGACGGCCCGATGGGTACTTCCTCAACCAGGCGATCAAGATCCTCATGCCCCAGGAATTGCGGACCTTTGAAGGCGGGTTGCGGCTCGTCGGCTACGGCCCCCAGGTGGACGAGTTCATCCTGAGCATGAATCGAGCCGCAGAGCGGGCGGCTCCGCATGCCAAGCGGATCTTCTTGGACGCCATCACGAAGATGAGTTTCGCAGATGCCCGCAGCATCCTCAACGGGGGCGACACGGCCGCAACCGAGTATTTCAAGGACAAGACCACCGATAGACTGACCGTCGCGTTTCGGCCGGTGGTCAAGAAAGCGATGAATGAGGTCGGCGTGACCCGGCAGTACCAGGAGCTCATCGGCCGCACTCAGGCCATTCCGTTCGTCAAGCGCGAGACGTTCGACATCGACCAGTATGTGGTCACGAAGGCCCTCGATGGGCTGTTCACTGTCGTGGGGCAGGAAGAGCGCAAGATCCGCACGGACCCGACGGCACGAGTAACCGAGTTGCTCAAGGAGGTGTTCGGGAAATGAGCGGACGAGGTGAGGGGCGATGAATGCCGAGCATCGCAGCCATCTGGACCGGCTGACCACCCTGATCGCAGAAGACGTGTGGGTCCGAGAACCCGAGGAGCTCCCGCAACCCGTGCGGTTTCTCTATCGCCCGCTCAGGCTCCTATCGATCGTGGCCTACGGATTCGTGGAGAATCGGGTGTCCCTTCAGGCGTCAGCATTGACCTTCTCGATGCTCCTCTCGATTGCCCCCTTCCTCGCGGTGGCCTTTTCAGTGCTCAAGGCGTTCGGCGTCCAGAATCGGTTGCGGCCGACCCTGGCCGAATTGCTGTCTCCGCTCGGTCCGAGCGGTGAAGAGATCACCACGCGTCTGGTGACATTCGTGAACAACGTCAACGTCGGTGCCCTGGGGGCGGTGGGCCTTGTCACCTTGTTCATCACCATCGTGTCCCTCATGGGCAACATCGAGCATTCCTTCAACCAGATCTGGGGGGTCACGACGCCGAGACGGATGGCCAGGCGGTTCAGCGACTACCTCAGCGTTCTCCTCGTCGGCCCGGTGCTGGTTTTTGCCGGTCTGGGAGTCATCGCGTCCTTACAAAGCTCCGCGGTCATGCAAGGCCTGATGGCGATCGAGCCTTTTGGGACGCTGATCCTGGCCGGCCTGCGGCTCCTGCCATATCTGACCCTGTGGGGGGCCTTTAGCTTCATGTACGTCTTTCTGCCGAATACGAGCGTGAGACTCCCATCCGCGCTGCTTGGAGGTCTGGTGGCGGCCGTGCTGTGGGTCACAGTCGGGTGGGGCTTTGCCGCCTTCGTGACCTCTTCGACGAAATACGCCGCGATCTACTCGAGCTTCGCCATCCTGCTCTTCTTCTTGCTCTGGTTCTATGTGGGATGGGTCATCGTGCTCCTGGGGGCGGAAGTGGCGTACGCGCATCAGTACCTTGACGTCTACCAGGGAGGTCGGAAGGCGTCGGGTGGGAGCGTGGTGGATCGGGAGCGGCTCGCCTTGGGGATCATGCTCCTCGTCGGAAAGCACTTCCTAGACGGGAAGCCCCCGTTGACCGCCGACGCGTTGGCGAACCGGCTCAAGGCTCCCGCGCAGTTGGTGAAGGAGTTGTTGCAGATGCTGGCCGGTAGGCACTTGCTCCGGGCGGTTTCGGACGGGCAGGGTTATCTCCCGGCCCGTGATCTCGAGCGCATCGGCGTCAAGGAGATTTTGGATTCCCTCCGCACTTTCGGCGAATTGCAACGCTCTCCGGTCCAGGGCGATCAGGCGGCAGTGGTGGGTCAGGTGATTTCCGAGGTCGATCGCGTCGTCGCCACGACGCTGGCTGGCAGGAGCCTCAAAAGCCTCCTGGTGGCCCAAGACCCGCCCCACTCACACGGTGACTGAGACCACATTTGTTGAGAAGGGAGCAGATCATGGCGGGTGGAAAAGCGAAAAGGTGGGCCATCATCGGCATTGTACTGCTCCTCGTCCTTCTCGTGGGGGGCATTTTCGCCTTCCGAGCGGCGGTCGGGATCCTCAAGGGGAAGGTGGTAGAGGCTCTCGGGCCTGGAAGCGAGATCAGGGAGCTGAGGGTGGGGTGGTCCGCGGTCGAGGTAGAGGGCCTCCGGATCACAGGGGGCCCGGGATGGCCGGCGGCAGACGCTCTCCGGGCCGAGCGGGTGATCATCGTCCCCAGCCTGCGCAGTCTCCTGACGGGAGAGGTGCGCGTGAGATCGATCACCGTTGTGAAGCCCTATCTGTCGGCTTTGCGGACCCGTGAGGGCAAGCTGCTGGTCGTCCCGAGCCTGCTCGAGCGGCCGGCAAAACCCCAGGCACCGGGCGCGGCCGCCCCGGGGGCCCCAGCCCAGGCGGTCGCTATCTCGCGCATCACACTGCGGGACGGAGCCGTGGAACTGTTCGACGCCACGGTGGCCAAGCCGCCACTCAAGATTCGGCTGGAGCAGGTCCAGGCCTCCGTGGAAGACGTCGTCGCCCCGACGCTCACAGGGAAGAGTCCGTTCAGCATCTCGGGCGTGATAAAGGGCGTGAAGCAGGATGGACGCGGCACCGCCTCGGGCTGGGCAGACGTGGCAACCAAGGATTCATCGGTAAAGCTCGAGCTCCGCTCCGTGGACCTCGTTGCGTTCCAGCCGTATCTTGCGAAGGCCGGAGACGTCCGGCTCGACAAGGGCGCGCTGGATCTCAACCTTGACTCGCAGGTGAGACAGAATCACCTCCGGGCGCCGGGAAGGGCGGTCATTTCGGACCTGCAGTTTGCGCCTGGGGGTGGGCCGTTGGGGACATTCATGGGAGTGCCGCAGGGTGCGGTCGTCACCTACCTCAAGGACAAGAGCAACAAGATTGACGTCCCCTTCGTCATCGAGGGGGATATCAACAATCCCCGCTTCTCTCTCAACGAATTCTTCGCTACGCGCGTTGCGGAGGCCGTGGCGGGGACCCTGGGGGTCAGTTTCAAGGAGCTCCCCCAGCGCCTCGAGGGGGTAGGTCTCAAGGCCCTGGAGGAGACTGGCAAAACTGGCAAGGCCCCCGAGGGGGCCCTGAAGGAACTCAAGGGGATCTTCGGGGGCGAGAAGAAGAAATAACGAACGTGCGCCTGCCTCAGAACAAGAGAAGCGAGGCCAGGCCGAGCGCGGTCAAGCCGCTCCCGACAAGCAGAACGTAGTACGTCTGCGGACCGACGTCCACGCCTAGAGAGACCCCCACCACGATCATGCCCAGGAGGGCCATGACCAGGCAGATCTTGCGTGCTGCCTGCCCCCGCCTGTGCTGTCTTATCGCCGGGCTCAGCCAGGATGATCTTCGGGGAAAGGGGATTTCACGAGCGGCGA
>JAKEGQ010000116.1 GCA_022615475.1 Candidatus Methylomirabilota bacterium
CGGGGCCCGGTTTTCTTCATCCGCGCGTCCACGATATTCGATCCGGCCGTCCCGACGCATCTGCGGGAGGCGTGGGACGGCACCGCGGAGCGCGTGGTCCCATCCCCTGCGGACGGCCCTTCGACCGAGGAGAGCCCGGGTGTCTACCTGGCAATGCCCGGCGGCCGCGGGGGTCGGACCCATCGTTGCCCGATCCCCACAGGCACCCTCTACCTCGACACCAGCACTCTCCCCTTGCCCGAAGCCGAGCGCCGCCTCGCCCGGACGCTGGACAAAGGCACCGACACCAGGCTCATACGGCTTTGCCGCCGCCTAGTCGCTCCGGTCGTCTTACGGCTCGCCCGGACACCGCTGACTCCAACTCAGGTAACCTTCGCCTGGTTCGCCCTGAATTTCGCCGGATCGCTGCTGCTCGCCACAGGGACCTATCATCTCGCCGTGGGGGGAACGGCCCTCTGTGTTGTGGCCTTCCTGGCCGACCTGATAGATGGGATGCTGGCCCGCCTGAAGTTCCTCGAAAGTCCGCGGGGCGCCAAAGTCGACCTTGCTTTCGGATTCGCCCGCACCCTCATCATCCTCATTGCCCTGACGATAGCGGTAGCCAGGACCTCCGGCGAGGCTGTCCTGCTCCCGGGCAGCCTCCTCGTGGGCGGAGCCCTCATCGCCACGCCCCTGGTCTTTATCGCCCCGTCCGGCCCGTCCGCGGGGCGGTGGCTTGCCGAGAGCCTGGGGCATGGCGACTGGATCCTCATTTTGTTTGTCTGTGCGCTGCTCGACCGGCTGACCTGGTTCTTCTGGGCGGCCGCGGTGGGCGCCAATATTCACTGGATGAGCCTCCTGGCCATTCGGATCTGGGGGTGGAGGCACGCATGAAGGTTCGGCTGCAGTGGCTCGCGCTGGCACTCGGATGTCTCCTCTTCCTCTGGGTCTTCCAGCATGTCGGATTCGAAGAGACCTTCGGGCAGATTCGAGAGGTGGGCTGGGTATTCCCCCTGCTCCTTCTTCCGTCCGTCCTGACGTGGGTCCTTTTTTGCCTCGGCTGGTGGTGGACGCTGTCCTCCGGCGTCTCCTTCCCCTCGCTTTTCTTCGCGCGCGCCGCCGGGGAAGCACTCAATGCCATCATCCCGCTGGCGTACCTGGGAGGCGAACCGGTCAAAGCCGTACTCCTGCGCCGCCTGGGGATTCCTCTCGCCGACGGTCTCGCCTCGGTCGTCGTCACCAAGACCGTTGGGGTGTTCACGTATTGCCTCTTCATTTTCATGGGAGTGGCGGCGGCGCTCTTGCAGGGCAAAAACTTGTCCGCTCCCCTGGTCGGAGGAGTGGGAGCGGGCCTCTTTCTCGCCGCGTCCCTGTTCATCTTGTACTCCTCCCAACGGCGAGGGCTGTTTTCGATGCTCTACGGACTCATCTACAGGTTCGGGGGCGAGGGCTGGATCAAGAAACGGGAGGCGGCCGAGATCCTCGACCGCAAGATCGTGGCCTTGTACGCGACCACAAGGACCATGGCAGGCTGCCTGATCTTCTCGTTCCTGGGCTGGCTGGCGACCGTCGCGGAAACATACGTCTTTCTGTGGGGGCTGGGGGTGCGCGTGGACCTGGTTACCGCGGTTGTCATCCAGGCGCTCGCCCTCGGGGTCAAGGCGGTGACCTTTTTCGTCCCGGGTAGCCTCGGGACCCAGGAGGGTGGGAATGTTTTGATCTTCCTGGGTCTGGGCCTGAGCGGACAAGCGGCCCTCGCCTTCAGCCTGTTGCTGCGGGGCCGGCAGGCGGTATGGATCCTCATGGGGCTCGCGGTCTTCACCCGCTTCAGGTGGCGAGAATTGCAGATGTCGCCCCAGACGGATTTGGAATCATGAAAGCCTTCGTGACTGGGGCGACGGGGTTTGTCGGGGCCAACCTCGTCCGGGAACTCCTGAAAGACGGCGTCGCCGTCCGCGTGCTGGTGAGACCTGAAAGTCCACGGGCCGGCATCGAGGGCCTCGCGGTCGAGGAGGCCCCCGGCGACCTCACGGAGCGGGAGGGGCTCCGGCGCGCCCTCAAGGGGTGTCAGGTCCTGTACCACGTCGCCGCCCGGTACAGCCTCTCCTCACGGGATGAGGCCGGAACGTACCGGGCCAATGTGGAGGGGACCCGAAACATCCTCGAGGTCGCACTCGAGGTGGGGATCGAGCGCGTCGTCTATACGAGCACGGTGGGGGCCCTGGGGATCCCCAAGAACGGCCTTCCCGGAACCGAGGAGACTCCGGTCACCCTGGCACAGATGGTCGGCCCCTACAAGCGGTCCAAGTTTCTGGCGGAGCGGGAGGCAAAGCGAATTGCCGGCCTGGGGCTTCCGGTGGTTATCGTCAATCCCTCCGCCCCTGTTGGACCGTGGGATGTCAAACCGACCCCGACCGGCCGGATGATCGTTGATTATCTCAACGGGCAGATGTTCGGCTACCTCCACACGGGTCTCAATCTGGTCCACGTCCGCGATGTGGCTCGAGGTCACATCCTGGCGGCCCAGAGAGGACGGATTGGCGAAAAGTATATCCTGGGGAACCGGAATCTCACCCTCCGCGCAATCTTCGGGATGCTCGAGCAGATCTCTGGCGTGCCTGCACCCCGCTTTCGGATTCCCTATCCGGTGGCCGTCCTCGCCGCCTGCGCCTTCGAGCTGGTCGCGCGAATCAGCCGCCAGGAGCCGCGGGTTCCACTCAACGCGGTCCGCATGGCGCACTCGATCATGTTCTTCGACCCCTCGAAGGCCGTCCGCGAACTGGGGTTGCCGCAGACACCAGTTGAAGAGGCCCTGCGAGACGCAGTGGAGTGGTACTACGCTCACGGATATGCCCGCCGGAAGGCGAAGACATAGGGATCAAGAAGAGGCTTGGTCTGAGGCCAGAAGGCGCCTATAATCCAATCGTTCAGCGAGACCGGGAGGACG
>JAKEGQ010000117.1 GCA_022615475.1 Candidatus Methylomirabilota bacterium
GTCATTGGCGGCCTGACGTTTACGGGGAGCCTCATGGCGGCCGCCAAGCTCCAGGAACTCCTCCGGGGAGCCCCTATCACCTACAAGGGGCAGAACACGTCCAATATCACCCTGCTGGCGGTCATCGTGGGGAGCTTCATCTACCTGATCGCCGTGCCGACGGCCAGCTCGCTCTTCTACCTCATGGTTGCCCTGGCGCTCTTGTTCGGATTCCTCCTGGTGATTCCCATCGGGGCAGCGGACATGCCGGTGGTCATATCCCTGTTGAATTCCTACGCCGGCCTCGCGGATGCGGCGATGGGTTTCGTGCTCATGAACAAGATTCAGATCATCACCGGGTCGCTCGACGGGACCTCTGGCTTCCTGCTTTCCATCCTCATGTGCCGGGCGATGAACCGCTCGGCGATGAATGTCCTGTTCGGCGCGTTCGGCAAGGTCGAGACAGAGGCGGCCGGGCCAGGGGTGGACGCCAGGGGAACCGTCCGGAGCATCGTGGCCAGCGAGGCAGCCCTTCTCTTCGATGGTGCCCGGTCCGTCATCATCGTCCCGGGCTACGGTATGGCAGTCGCCCAGGCCCAGCACGGGGTCAGTGAGCTGGCGAACGCGCTGGTGAAGCGCGGCGTCAATGTCAGATATGCTATCCACCCGGTGGCTGGCCGCATGCCCGGGCACATGAACGTCCTCCTCGCCGAAGCCAACGTTCCCTACGACCAGTTGTTCGAGATGGACGAGATCAATCCCTACTTCGCTGAGGCGGACGTCGCGTTAGTCGTCGGGGCGAACGACGTGACGAACCCGGCGGCCAAGAACGACAAGTCGAGCCCGCTCTACGGGATGCCGATACTGGAGGTCGAGCGCGCCAAGGCGATTATCGTGTTGAAGCGCAGCATGCGCCCAGGCTTTGCCGGGGTGGACAATGAACTCTATTACAACCCGAAATGTATGATGCTTTTCGGGGACGCCCGGGACTCTGTGGTGAAACTGGTCAATGAGTTGAAGAATATCTAATCCACGGGGTCAGTCAGCCGGATGTGTGTTGTCCAGGGCAGTCACCCACCCGAGGCTCCCTCCGGTCGGTTCCACCCGTTGTGAGACAGATGGATCGTCTGCTGCTACTGATGACCACCACGACGTACCGGGCGAGCGCCTTCCTGGAGGCGGCACAGCGGCTTGGCGTCCCGGTCGTGGTCGGATCCGATCGTCCGCAGGTCCTGGAGGCGGCGAATCCGGGTGGCCACCTGACCCTCGATTTTCTGGCACCGGAGAAGGCCTCGGGCGCCATCGTCGAATTCGCCAGGCGATACCCGATCCAAGCCGTGGTCGCAGCCGATGACGACGGCGCAATCCTGGCGGCGATGGCGGCCGCGGCATTGAAATTGCCGCATAACTCCGTCGGTGCGGTGGCCGCCGCCCGCAGCAAGCACCGGATGCGCGAGGTCCTGGCCGCCACCGGCGCCCCCTCGCCACGCTTCGCGGTCTTTTCCGTCGATGACGATCCACGGGACGTGGCCGGCCGGGTGAGCTTTCCCTGCGTGATCAAGCCCCTGTTCCTCTCGGCGAGCCGTGGCGTCATCCGCGCCAACGATCCGGTTGAGTTCGTTGCTGCCTTTCATCGACTGGCCGCCATCCTGCGTCGGCCGGAGGTCGCGGCCCAGGGCGGCCCTCTCGCGCGGCAGATCTTGGTCGAGACCTATATCCCCGGGGTGGAGGTCGTCCTCGAGGGGCTCCTCTCGAGAGGCCGGCTCAGAGTGCTGGCTATCTTCGACAAGCCGGATCCCCTGGAGGGCCCGTTTTTCGAGGAGACGATCTACGTCACCCCATCGCGGTTGCCGGATTCGGTGCAGCAATCGATCGTCGCATGCACGTCGCAGGCCGTGGCCGCGCTCGGCCTTGAGCACGGGCCCATTCATGCGGAGCTTCGGGTCAATGATCAGGGGCCGTGGATCCTCGAGGTCGCGCCGCGCTCCATCGGGGGACTGTGCTCTCGCGCGCTGCGCTTTGGCGAGGGCATGTCTCTGGAGGAGCTGATCCTTCGTCACGCGATGGGGCTCGAGGTGGACTCCATCATCCGCGAGAGACAGGCGGCCGGGGTGATGATGATCCCGATCCCGCAGGCCGGGGTCCTCCGCGAGGTGCGAGGCCAGCCAGAGGCTCAAAGGGTTAAAGGGATTGAAGAGATTCGACTGACGATCCCGGTCGGGACCGAGGTCATCCCTCTGCCGGAAGGGTCGCGTTACCTGGGGTTCATCTTCTCCCGCGACGACAGCCCCGAACGCGTGGAGGCGGCCCTCCGGGAGGCGCATCGTCGAATGATATTTATCATCACCCCTCCCGGCGAAACCCCCTCGGTGCAGTAACTGGTTCCGAAAACCCTCTCTCCTGAGTCCCCCTCCCGACGCTCATCGCACACGCACGGGCCTCGTTGTCTCCCTCTCCCAGGGCGCGCGCGATCCTCCCCGCCCCAACAGCTCCCCGGCTCCGCCGAGACCCAGCCTCCGTCAGCTTGGGGTCTGGAAATTGCAGGGGCGTCAGGAGGAAGATACAGCCCCCTGGACTCTCATCCAGCGTCTCGCCGATGAGTTCGGGCGCGGAGAAGGTTGAGGAAGCGTTTGAAATGCCTCACTCTTGGACGCCAAAGAGACGACTTGCTACCCTACTCGCCTTGACGTCTTTTTCTATCGCGTTAGCCGCGACGCAGGCAGCGGTGATCACGGTGCGGATTGTCTCACCCGCCGACGGGACAACGGTGGAACCGGGACAGATCCTAGAGGTGACGGTCGACGCCCAACCCCTGGACCAGGTCCCGGGCGTGGCGGTCCTCTCCCCACTCACCAGCGATTTCAAAACGACCCCCCCCTTCGTATTTTCCCTGCAAATTCCCCCCGACGCCCCCTTAGGACCGCAGCCCCTCACCGCATTCGTTGGGCTAGGCAAGGACAAGTTCGTCGACTCATCAATTACCCTCCGGGTCGAGACTGTGACGCCGGTCATTGGCCTCCACGCTTTGACACCTGTCCTCTTCATCGCTACCAAAAGGGGCATATCGGTTTCCGGAGTATTTGCGGATGGCTTGACGAGAAACGTCACCCGCTCTCGCGAAACTATCTACACCTCTGGGAACCCTCAGGTGGCCACCGTCACCGCCGAAGGCCTCGTGGAAGGCATAGATCCCGGGGCTACCACTATCACGGTTAGTTACAAGGGCAAATCCATCACGGTCCCGGTTACGGTGAAATTCCAGACGCTCACGGTCCCCATCGACATCAAGCCGGGTGAAACCCCGAACACGATCAATCTGGCGGCACAAGGGGTGATCCCCGTCGCGATCCTCTCGACGGCTGATTTCGACGCCACGACGGTGGACGCCTTAAGTGTCCGCTTTGGCCCAGGCAAGGCCATCGAAGCGCACCAGCAGGGCCACCCCGAAGATGTCAACGCGGATGGAAAAACAGACCTTGTCCTGCACTTCAACACTCAGGACACCGGTATCCAGTGCGGCCAGACGTCCGCCACGCTCACCGGCTTCACCACCCTCGGCCAGCGGATCAGCGGCTCGGATGCGATCCGCCCGATCGGCCCGGGCTGTCCGTAGCATGCGATAGGGCGGGCGATAACCGGGTGAGCAGCGGGACGGTCCGCCTCAATGGGGTGCAGGTCCTCAGCCCCAATGACCTGAACCAGCAGGTGCGCAAAGTGTCCGCCGGGTCACAACGTTAGCCGAGAACGTGCTCGAGGTAGAGCTGGCCGCTAAATCGAGCGGGCAGATCCTCGTCACCGTCGAAACCCCTCCCCAGTAGAGCGTCCTGTCTCAACGGGACTAGTCAGGCGGAGAGCCATTCGTCCTCCGAGATTCCTGCCTGCCTCAAGATCCGCTTCAAGAGATCCACCCCAATATCTTCTCCGTGGGGGTTGGGCACACGCACCTTCAGTTTGCCCTTCTTCATGAAGGGATGTTTGCCGCCTCCGTAGGGGCCTTCGAAGCCGAGCGCGCGGAATTTCCTGATCAGTTCGCGTGGCGGGGTTTGGCGGGGGAGGGGCATCAGGGCAGGACAGAACGGAGGTCAATTCCGGCCATCACGGGGATATCGTCGTCCCCGTCGCGAAGCTTCAGAGCCAGCCATTCCTTCAAGACCTCCCGCAGTTCCTCTCGGCAGGCGTCCTCGGTGTCGCCATTTGCCCAGACACCGGCGAACCCGGGGATCTCGGCATACCAGGACCCATCCTTGAGCCGCTCAAAGCGGCCTGCTTCCAAAGCGGTCTTCTCGTACCGACTGAGCGTCTCCGCTGGAATTTGCCAAAGTTCCATTGTGACTTATCTCACTCCTTTTCCCGCAAGGCTTCGA
>JAKEGQ010000013.1 GCA_022615475.1 Candidatus Methylomirabilota bacterium
CCGCCCGTCAAGAGATACAGGAGGGCCATGCGGATCGCCACCCCGTTGGTCACCTGATCGAGGATAAGGCTGTACGGCCCGTCTGCCACCTCGGGTGCGATCTCCACCCCCCGATTGATCGGCCCCGGGTGCATGATCAGCACCCCCTCCTTCGCCTTCTTCAACCGTTCGACGGTGAGGCCGAAGAGGCGGCTGTACTCGCGGAGCGATGGGAGCAGGGTCGGGCCCTGTCGCTCCCTCTGGATCCGAAGCATCATGATGACGTCGGCATCAGCGATGGCCGTCTCTATCTCGCACGTCGCCCGGACCCCGAGCTGCTCTGGAAAGCGTGGGAGGAGCGTGGATGGTCCCGCGACCCTCACCTCTATCCCCATCTTGCGCATGGCGGCAATACCGGATCGCGCAACCCGGCTGTGGCTGATGTCTCCCACGATGGCCGCCCGAAGCCCGTCCAACCGTCCCAGCCGCTCGCGCATAGTGAACAGGTCGAGGAGGGCCTGGGTGGGATGCTCGTGGGCCCCGTCCCCGGCGTTGATGATCGAGGCCTGCAGGCGATCGGCGAGGATCTTGGGCGCCCCTGGGGCCGGATGGCGGATTACTACCACATCCGGGTGCATGGCCTGAAGGGTCTTGCCGGTGTCGAGGAGGGACTCGCCCTTGGCGACGGACGATGCGGTCGCTGAGATGTTGATTATATCGGCGCTCAACCACTTGCCGGCGATCTCGAACGAGGTCCGTGTCCTCGTACTCGGCTCGTAGAAGAGGTTGATCACGGTCTTGCCCCGAAGGGCGGGGACCTTCTTGATCTCGCGCGAGGCGATCTCTTTCATCGAGTCGGCCGTGTCCAGGATGAGATGGATCTCCTCCGCCTCCAGATCGCGGATCGTCAACAGATCCTTTCGCTTCAGCGCCATTGTCACCTTCCTTGGGCTGTCAGCAGTCCGGATTGAGGACCTAGTGCATCCCCGGCCAAATCCGAAATCCGCAATTGCAAATTCGAAATTCCTTGCCTGCACGGCTGACGGCCGACAGCCATCTACTCGATGTGATCCAGGATCACCACGCGGTCCGCGCCATCCTCCTCTTGGAGCATCACCTGGACCTGCTCGGTCTTGGCCGTCGGGACATTCTTGCCGACGTAGTCGGCCCGGATCGGCAGTTCCCGATGCCCCCGATCCACGAGCACCGCCAGCTGGATTGCCCTCGGACGCCCGAGATCCATCAAGCCGTCCATCGCCGCCCGGACCGTCCGGCCGGTGTAAAGGACGTCATCCACGAGGATTACCTTCTTGTTTTCGATAGAGAAGGGGATCTCGGTCCTTCGCACCGAGGGCTGGGGGCCGCCCTTGCCCAGGTCATCCCGGTAGAGCGTGATATCCAGCGCCCCGACCGGGACGTCCACCCCGTCGATCTCCTTGAGCCGCTGAGACAGCCGCCGGGCGAGATCCACGCCTCGGCTTCGGAGGCCGATCAGGACCAGTTCAGCCGTCCCCTTGTTCTTCTCGACGATCTCGTGGGCGACTCGGGTGAGGACCCGCTGGATGGCCGTCGCATCCATCAGCTGCGCCTTTTCGCGGCTCTGCATGGCTCCCTCAGTAGGCACAAAAAAACCCCCTCACCGTCTGGTGAGGAGGCTTATACTTCCGGCTACGATTGGGATCTTCAATTACAGCTCCCTTGCGGGCCTCACCGGGCCCACTTAAAAGGCCATTTCATAATAGATAGCTTGGCTGCGCATGTCAAGGACATTTTCGCCGTAAGGGGGCGGGCGTTGCGTGGGTTCGGAGAGGGGGGTATACTCGACTGGAGAAACGCGGAGAGGACGTCGTGAGTAAGGTCGTGAAAGATATGGAGAAGGCCAGGGCGAGGGTGGAGGAGCTGCGGAAGCTTATTCGCGAGCACGATTACCTCTATTATGTCCTAGCCCGGCCCAAGATTTCGGATGCCGAGTACGATAAGCTCTTTAATGAACTCAAGCGGTTAGAGGAGCAATTCCCCGAACTTGTCGCTCCCGAATCCCCTACCCAGATAGTCGGAGGCGAGGTAGCCGAGGGGTTCGCCTCGGTTCGGCACAGTAGCCCGATGCTCTCGCTCGATAACGCCACCTCCGAAGAGGAGGTCCGCGAATTCGAGGCCCGCATAAAACGGATCATTCCTGATGCGACGTTCGAGTACGTCTGCGAGCCAAAGGTCGACGGCCTGGGCATCGCCCTGGTCTACGAGCGCGGCGCCTTCGTCCGCGGCGCCACCCGCGGAGACGGTCGGGTGGGTGAGGATGTGACGCATAATCTCCGGACCATTCGGAATCTGCCGAAGGTGCTGCGGGGACCGCTCGCCCGGTACGATCAACTCGAGATCCGAGGAGAGGTTTTCATGTGGCGGGAGGCCTTTCAAAAGCTGAATCGGGATCTCGAAGAAGCAGGGGAGAGCACGTTTGCCAATCCAAGGAACGCGGCGGCCGGCTCGGTCCGCCAGAAAGATAGCAGGATCACGGCCACACGCCCCTTGGACGTCACGCTCTACCAGCTGGCCGCGTCCAGCCCTTCTGCGAACCTCCGCACCCACTGGGAGGTCCTCGAGGCGTTTCGCGCCTCCGGCCTGCCCGTGAGCCCCGGTGCACGACGCTGTCGTACCCTCGACGCCGCCATCGCCTACCATGACGAGATGGAGGCGAAACGAAGCGAGCTGGGCTTTGAGAGTGACGGCGTTGTGCTGAAGGTGAACAGCTTGGCTCAGCAAGAGGCCCTGGGTTTCACCACGCATCACCCGCGCTGGGCGATCGCCTTCAAGTTCAAGTCGCAGCAGGCCCGGACGCGGATCCGCCGGATCCTGATTAACGTCGGTCGGACCGGGGCCCTGACGCCGTCGGCCGAGGTCGACCCCGTGGAGATCGCCGGCGCCAGGATCAGCCGGACGACCCTCCACAATGCCGACGAGATTGCCCGACTCGACGTGCGCGAGGGAGACCTGGTCGTGATCGAGCGGGCCGGGGACGTGATCCCGCACGTCGTAGAGGTCGTCCCCGAGCCGGAGCACAAAACCCGTCCAAAATTCAGGATGCCCACCCGCTGTCCGGTCTGCGGAGGGCGGGCCCACCGGCCGGAGGGGGAGGTGGTCTGGCGGTGCGACAATGCGGCCTGCCCGGCCCAGCTTAAGGAGCGACTGCTTCATTTCGGTTCGCGCCGGGCGATGGACATCGAGCACCTGGGCGAGGCGGTCGTGAATCAACTGGTGGACCGCGGCCTGGTGAAAGACTTTGCGGATCTGTACCACCTCGACGTGAAGACGCTGGCGTCGCTCGAGCGTCTGGCCCAGAAATCCGCGACGAACCTGTACGAAGCCATTCACAGGAGCAAGGGGCGGGGGCTGGCCCGTTTGCTCTTCGCTCTCGGCATCCGGCACGTTGGCGAGCATGCCGCCCTTCTCTTCGCCCAACACTACCGAACCATGGGGAAGCTCCTGAGCGCGACGGAGGAGGAGCTGGCCGAAATCTACGGCATCGGCCCCCGCATTGCGTCGAGCCTGGCCCAGTTTCTCGCCCTGAAGGAGAACCGGCGGGTCATCGAACGCTTGCAGGATGTCGGGATCAAGATGACCGACGAGACGGCCGCGGTCGGCAGGAAGCCGCTCGCCGGAAAGATCTTTGTCCTTACCGGAACCTTTGAGGGCTTCAGTCGCGATGAGGCCAAGGCGGCCATCATCCGCTTGGGGGGCCGCGTCACTGCCTCGGTGAGTAAGAAGACCCATTATGTCGTGGTCGGCGCCGACCCCGGATCCAAGTACGCCGACGCCCAACGTCTCGGTATCCCCGTCTTGAACAAGGCCGAGTTCAAAAAAGTCATAGGCCAGGGGTAACTCAGCCCCGGACCTCTTGGAGAAGCCGCCGTGTCTCTCCGGAAGATCGCCCCCTTTGTCCTGGCGCTCGTGGTTCTCGGGGGCGCCCTCATCGCCTTGAGCCTGGCCCGGAACTCTGCAGGAAAGATCCTGGAAGGGACAGGGACTATTGAGGCGACCGAGGTCAGGGTGGGAACGAAGGTCTTGGGACGCATTAAGGAACTTCTGGTCAGGGAGGGGGATGAGGTCAAGACAGGGCAGGTGATCGCTCGCCTGGAGAGCGCGGAGTACGAAGCGGCGGTCGCCCGGGATCGGGCGAGCGTGGCCAAGGCCGAGGCTCAACTTGCCGAACTGCTCGCCGGGGCCCGGGAGCAGGAGATCAAGGAGGCGAGGGCAACCGCTGCCCAGGCCGCGGCAAATCTCGAGAAGGCACGTCTCGACTGGGAGCGGTACCAGGAACTCTTTGCCGAAGGGGCCATCTCTTCTCTGGATCGGGACGCTGCCCTGAACCGGCATCAGGTGGCCCAGGAGCAGCACAAGGCGGCCCAGGAGCGACTGAACCTGCTCCTCGCTGGCGCGCGCGCCGAGGCGATCGAGGCGGCTCGCTGGGAGGTGGCGCGGGCCAAGGCGGCATTGAGCGCCTCGATGGTGACCCTCGACGACACCGTGATCCGGGCGCCGATCTCGGGAATCGTCCTGACCAAGGCCTCGGAAGAGGGGGAGACGGTCCTGGTCGGCACACCGATTGTTGTGATGATTGATCCCCAGGATATCTGGCTCAGGGTCTACATAGCCGAAAGTGATATCGGCAGGGTCCGGCTGGGCCAGCCGGCCCGGATCAGCGTCGACTCCTTCCCCGATCGGTTCTTTCCGGGGAAGGTGACAGAGATCGCCACCAGGGCAGAGTTTACCCCGAAGAACGTCCAGACCAAGAAGGAGAGGGTCTATCTAGTCTTCGGCGTCAAGATCGCCCTCGAGAATCCCGAGGGACTGCTCAAGCCCGGTATGCCGGCCGATGCAGAAATCGTTGTGGAGGGGACAGGGTAAGAGGGAATGGGCGAGTACGCCATCGTTACGAAGCAGCTCACGAAGCGGTTTGGGACGCGGCTCGCCGTGGACCATATCGACCTCAGGGTTCGGCAGGGGGAGGTCTACGGGTTCCTCGGGCCGAATGGGGCCGGGAAGTCCACCACCATCCGGATGCTCTGCGGCATCCTCGATCCCACCGAAGGGGAGGGAACTGTCCTGGGCTACGACATCCGAACCGACCCCGAGAAGATCAAGGAGAAGATCGGCTACATGTCCCAGCGGTTCAGCCTGTATGAGGATCTGACCGTCCAGGAGAACCTGGAGTTCTACGCCAGTATCTATGCCGTTCCCAAGGCTGAGGTCAAGCCGCGGATCGAGCGGATGATCCGGATGGCCGATCTGGTGGGGCGGGAGAAGGATCTGGCGGCGACCCTGTCCGGGGGATGGAAGCAGCGGCTGGCATTGGGCTGCTGCATCGTGCATACCCCTCAACTGATCTTTCTCGATGAGCCGACGGCGGGGGTGGATCCGGTCTCGCGCAGGAATTTCTGGGACCTCATCTACCGCCTCGCCGAAGAGGGAATAACCGTTATGGTGACCACCCACTACATGGATGAGGCAGAGCACTGCGACACCCTGGGATTTATCTACAAAGGCCGGATCCTGGTGCAAGGAAGCCCTGGCGAGATCAAGGCCACCCAGCTCCAGGGGCAGGTCTGGGAGGTGGACTGCAGCCTGCCCGGCCGTGCCTTCGAGGTGCTGGAGAAGATGGAGAAGATCGAGGACGTCGTTCGATACGGGCGACTCCTTCACCTCATCGGAGCAAGGGATGGCCTCTCGGAGGCCCGGGTGACTGGCGCCCTGGAGGAGGCCGGGATTCAGGTGCGGCGGGTGGAGCAAGTACCTCCCTCCGTCGAGGATATCTTTGTCTCCTTCGTCGGCCTTGACGAGCGCAAGAGCCTCCGCGCCCAGCTCCGGCGGGGGATTGAGGAGGGACGATGAATACGCGATTGCTGGGAATCATGCGCAAGGAGTTCATCCAGCTCTGGAGGGATCGTATCACCTTGACCCTGATTCTCTTTATGCCGGCGATGATGCTCTGGATCTTCGGCATTGCGGTCAATACCGAGGTCAAGCACATCAGCACGGTGGTCTGGGACCAGGCCCGGACGCCGGAGAGTCGCCAGCTCTTGGAGGCGCTTGAGAATTCCCAGTATTTCGCGATCACCGATTACGCAAGGAACCTGCGGCAAGTCACAGAAGGCATCGACCGGGGCACGGCAAAGGTGGGCGTCGTGATCCCGCCCGACTTTGCCGAAAGGCTCCATGCCAGGAGACCGGCGCAGGTCCAGGTCATCGTCGATGCTACGGATCCGTTAGTAGCCACCTCTGCGGTCAACGCGGCGGCGGCCATAGGCCAGGCCCGCTCTTTGGAGCTGGCTGTGGAGGCGCTCCAGGGCATCGGCGTGCGCGCCGAGTCGAGCTCCCTGCTCGATGTGCGGGTCCGCGCCTGGTACAATCCTGACATGCTGAGCCCCCTCTTCATCATTCCAGGCCTCATCGGTGCGATGCTGATGCAGACCACGATCGCCGTCGTGGCCGCGGTCATCGTGCGCGAGAAAGAGCGGGGGACCCTCGAGGCCCTGATCGTGAGCCCGCTCAGGCGATGGGAGCTGATGACGGGGAAGCTCGTCCCCAATATCGTGGTGGCCTACGCGCAGATGACGGTCGCCCTGGGGCTGGGCCACCTCTTCTTCGATGTGCCGGTCCGGGGAAACCTGCTTCTCCTGTACGCCCTGAGCCTGGTCTTCATCATCGGAAGCCTCGGCCTCGGGATCTTCATCTCCACGCTCGCTCAAACCCAGCACCAGGCCATGCAGATCTCTTACTTCTTCTTCCTCCCCGGGATCTACCTCTCGGGGCTCCTCTTCCCGGTCGAGGGGATGCCGCCCATTGGCCAGGCCTTGGCCCATCTCATGCCCTTGACCTATTACCTCCAGATCCTGCGGGGCATTCTCCTCAAGGGAATCGGCATCGCGTATCTTTGGCCTCAGCTTTTGATCCTGTCGGCCTTTGGAGCCGTGGTCTTCACCTTGAGTGTCCTCCGATTCCAGAAGAGATTGGGGTAGGCGGGCGGCCATGCGCATCCTCCCGGGAGCTGCCCTCGTGTGTGCGTTGAGCCTGCTGCTGGCGAGCGCGGTGATGGCGGGAACGCCAGGGATGCGCGAGGCAGCGTTGAAGTACTTTACGCCCGAGGAGATCGCGCGGGGCCAGAGCTACATGGGGGGCCGGTATCTCCTCTTCGGGATCCGCAGCGCGGTCCAGCTAAGTTTCCTCCTGCTCCTCATCGTCACGCCCGCCGGTCGGATCCTCCGGGATCTGTGTACCGCCTGGGCCGGTCACCGCCCGTGGCTTGCCCTGACCCTGTATGCCGTGTCCCTTCTGCTGCTCTACCGTCTTCTCCTCCTCCCCCTGGAACTCTATGGAGGCTATTATCGGGAGCATATGTATGGCCTTTCGACTCAGGACCTCGGCGGCTGGTTCAGGGACTGGGCGAAGGGATTGCTCCTGCAGCTCGTCATGCTGGTGCCTACGGTGAACCTGCTCTATCTTTTCATCCGGCGGGACCCCGTCCGCTGGTTTGTTCCTACAACCGTGATCCTCGGGGCCTTGATCCTCCTGCTCACCTTCCTCGCCCCGGTCGTCATCGATCCCCTCTTTCACCGCTTCACGCCCCTTGAGGATCCGGCGCTCAGAACGCGGATCCTCAGGCTCGCGGAGCGGGCGGGAATCCCGGTCGAGCAGGTTCTGGTGGCGGATGCGAGCCGCAGGACGGTGAAAGCCAACGCCTATGTCACGGGCTTCGGGCGGACGAAACGGATTGTCCTGTACGACACGCTCCTCAAGCGGTCTTCAGCCGATGAGGTGGAGGCGGTGCTCGCCCATGAGATGGGCCACCGGATGTATCATCACATCTGGAAGGGGGTGGGATTGTCAGTCGTTGCCCTGTTCGTCGGTCTCGGCATCACTGCACTGGTCCTCCGATGGGGGAGCGCGCGGGGCCTGATCACGGATCCGGCTGATCCCGCCGGACTTCCCCTGCTCGCCCTGACGCTATTCGTGCTGAGCCTTGTGATGCTGCCGGTCCAGAACGCAATTTCCCGCCATTTCGAACGCCAGGCGGACCGCACGGTCCTGGAACTCACGGGCAATCGCGAGGCCCACATCAAGGTCGAGGTGGATTTGGCGCGGGCCAATCTGGCGGACGTCACGCCGCCTCGCTGGGCCGTCCTGCTCCTCTACAGTCACCCTCCGGTCCTCGAACGCATCGCCATCGCCGAGTGAGAAAAAGAGAGCAGCACCTGCCGGCCTCCTCGGTCCAAGGCTCTCGCGGCGACCCTGAGCGGCGGCTTACGGCGTCGTTGGCGAAACAGCTTACGTCGCTCGCCCGTTCGCGGGCGTACCTTCATCCCAATGGATGTGCGACGGCGATCGAATAGTTCTTTGGCGCAAGATACCCTGTTCGGTCAGCGCATGTATCTCGGGTTCGTCCACTCTCGGGTCGGGGCGCGAGTTTCGCCGGCCTCCGCGGTCGCCCTTCCCCCTCGCCGGTGGGGAGAAGCGGATCGACATCTGCCGAGGGACCCCGCCTCTTCCGCCAATGGCGCTCGGGGCCGAAGGTGCTGCTCCACCCGGTTACACGACCTTGACAGGATCAAGGACCTGTGGTAACCGAACGTAGTATAGATACGTGTTCAGTGGGAAGAGCGAGGTGAGCTTGGATGGCGGATGCTGCCGGTCTCGAACAGGCTGAGTTTTTCTTCCAGGAAGGCTATCGCCATCAGATGAGTGGCGACCTGGATGCTGCTGTCGAGAGCTATCGCCGGTCGATCGAGCTCTACCCCACGGCCGAGGCCCATACGTTTCTCGGGTGGGCGTACAGCTTTCAGGGCAAGATCGACGAGGCCATTCGAGAATGCGAGATCGCCATCCAGATCGACCCCGATTTTGGAAACCCTTATAACGACATCGGGGTCTACCTCATGGAGAAGGGCGAGCACGAGGCAGCCATTCCCTGGCTTCTGAAAGCGATGCAGGCCAAGCGGTACGAACCGCGCCACTATCCCCACATCAACATGGCGCGCGTGTGCGCCAAGAAAGGGGAGATTGACGAGGCCATCGCCGAGCTCCGGAAGGCGCTCCAGCTTGAGGCCAATCACGTCGGGGCGCGGCGCGAGCTGCACCGCCTAATCGGCATGCTAAACTGAAGGACCGACCTCCGGGATCTTGATGCTGCTTTCTTCCGGGTCCCGGGGTCTTTTTTTCTGGAGGGCCAGTGGGGACGCCGCTTCACAAGGGAGGAGGCCCTGCGGATCTGGTGATCCGGGGCGGCACGCTCCTCAATGTGTATAGCGGGGAGCTGCTCGAAGGATGGGGCGTGGCCATTCGAGGAGAGCGGATCGTCGCCGTGGGGCACGATCTCGGCCATGCCATCGGCGCCGAAACCGAAATTGTCGAGGCGAAAGGCCGGTATCTCACGCCCGGTCTCATTGACGGTCACACCCATCTGGACTACATCCAAAGCCTGCACCAGTTCCTGCACGCAGCCGTCCCGCAGGGTCTGACCACCGTCATCACCGAGCTGGTCGTTGCAGCGAACGTGGCCGGGGCAGCCGCCTTTCGTGCCTACCTCGCGGGCCTCGAGGACCTACCGATCCTAGTCTACACCACGGCGCCCTGCATCTCCCTCCTCTGCTCTGACCGGGGCGATGGGCAGCCGGTCATCTCATCGCAAGAGGTAGCAGATCTCTTGGAGCATCCTCTGGTGTTGGGGCTCGGAGAGGTCTACTGGCATCTGGCATTAGATCACCACCCTGACCTCCTCGCCGTGATCGAAAAGGCCCGTTCCCTTCGAAAACAGGTCGAGGGTCATGCCGCGGGCGCCCGCGGGTGGAAGCTCCAGCAGTACCTCGGCCTCGGGATCGGCTCCTGCCATGAGCCGACCACGGCAGAGGAGGTCATCGAACGACTCCGTCTCGGGGTCCACGCCATGGTTCGGGAGGGATCGGTCCGTCGGGACGTGGGTGCCTTGAGCGGGGTGATTCCTTCCGGGGTCAATCTCCGCCGCCTGATCCTGGTCACCGATACCGTGTGGCCCGATGATCTTCTCGGCCGGGGATCCATGAACCATGTAGTCCATCGGGCGATCGAGGTGGGTCTCGACCCGGTGTCGGCGGTCCGGGCGGCCACGCTGACCTGCGCGGAGCATTTCGGCATCGACCACCTCGTGGGGGGCCTGGGACCCGGCAGATATGCCAATGTCTTGGTGGTTCCGGATCTGACGCGCATGGAGCCAGAGCTCGTGATCAGCAAGGGGAGAATCATCGCGCGGGAGGGGCGGTGTCTGGTGGAGATCAAAGGAAATCCTCGACTCCGGGAGGTCCTTCCTCGACCCGCGCTTCCACCGTCGTTCACGACGGCTGATCTCCAGGTCCCCGCCGATCGTTTGGGCGGATGGGTCAAGGTGCGGGTCGTCGGGATCGCCGGTCCGATCGTCACGAGAGAGATGACGCTTTCCCTCCCGGTGGAGGGGGGCCGGGTGATTGCTGATCCCAAGCAGGACGTGTTGAAGGCCGTGGTGCTGGATCGAAGGGGCCTCGGACACAAGACAGTTGGCTTTGTGCAAGGCTTCGGTCTGAGGGACGGGGCGCTCGCCTCGAGCTTCTCTTGGGACGTGAGTAATCTGGTGGCGATCGGGGTGAGCGATGCCGATATCGCTTTCGTGCTGAACCGGCTGGTCGAGATCGGTGGCGGGTTTGTCCTGGCGGTGGACGGGAAGGTGGTCGAAGAGCTTCCGATGCCCGTCGGAGGGATCATCAGCGAAGAGCCCGTGGCTGTCCTTGCCGAGAAGATGGCGCGGATCAAGAAGGCGGCCAAAGGGATCGGCGCTGCTGTCGATGATCCCTACCTGACACTTCAAGCCCTCACCTTCACCGCCATCCCGGCTGTAAGGCTGACGGAGCACGGCCTCCTCCAGGTCAAAACCAGACAGATTGTCCCGCTGCTCGTCGAGCCCGGCTGAGCTGTCGGGGACGAAACGCGAGAAATCGAGGTCTTTTGCAGAGGAGGTCGTCATGACGCTTAAGAAGGATTGTTCGATCACGTGGTACGGGCACAGTACCTTTAAGATCGTGAGCCCAAAAGGGAAGCACATCCTCATCGACCCCTGGGTCATGGGGAACCCGGCATGCCCGCAGCATCTGAAGAAGGTGGACCGAGTTGATCTCATCTTGATCGCCCACGGCCACTTCGATCACATGGCAGATGCGGTGACGATCGCCAGAGCCCATTCACCGAAGGTGGTGGGAATCTACGAAGTCGCCGCCTGGCTCGAACGGCAGGGCGTCGGGCATACCCGCCCGATGAACATGGGAGGCACGCAGGAGGTTGATGGGATCAGCGTGACGATGGTTCAGGCCTTCCACAGCTCCGGGATCCAGGACACCGACGGCAGGATTGTTTACGGCGGCTCGGCGGCCGGGTATGTGGTGAGGTTGGAGAACGGTTTCACCTTTTACCACTCAGGGGATACCGCTGTCTTCGGCGATATGCGCATTATCGCGGAGCTTTACAAGCCCCAGCTCTGTTTGCTCCCCATTGGTGGTCTCTTCACCATGTCGCCGAAGGAGGCAGCCTACGCATGCAAGTTGCTCAAACCCAAGTGGGTGATCCCGATGCACTTCGGCACCTTTCCTCCTCTCACCGGGACGCCGGCGCAGCTCAAGGCATTGACCAAAGGGATTCGCGGGCTCAATGTCATCGAGATGAAACCGGGCGACACGATCAAATAAGAGCAGCCATCAGCCGTCCGCAGTCAGCCAGAAGGCTCGCATGCTGGGAAGCGAGAATGCTAGAACGTCAAGAAGCCTGCACCTGCAGGCCGCGAGCGACATTGCCGGGAGCGGCGGGGCCCCTCGGCGGGCGACGGCTTGGGAAACCGAGGCGCGATCCGTGCTCTTGTGTTCTGCACGGATCGTGAACACGGAGGGACCCAGGCCGTAAGCCGCCGAACAGGGTCGCCGCGGGAGGCCCGGAGCGAGGGGCCGAGGGTGCTGCTGCAACAGAATCATCAACGGTGAACCATGAACCCTGAACCCCGAACGGTGATTGAGGTGGGGCATAGCCCGGACGCGGACGATGCCTTTATGTTCTATGCCGTCACGGCGGGGAAGATCGAGACCGGCGAGCTGGAGTTCCGTCATGTCCTCACGGACATCGAGACGCTCAATCGTTGGGCGATGGAGGGGAAGCTCCCCGTGACCGCCCTGTCGCTCCATGCGTACGCCTATGTCGCCGACAGGTATGCCCTGCTCCCCCACGGGGCGAGCATGGGACGGCGGTACGGGCCGATCGTGGTCTCGCAGAGACCACTGAGCCCGGAAGCGCTCCGCCGCGAGACCATCGCCATCCCGGGGACGCTGACCACCGCGTATCTCGCGCTGAAAGTCTGCGTCGGCGAGTTCCCGTATGCCGTCCTCCCGTTTGACCAAATCCTCGGCGCCGTGGTGGAAGGGCGCTACGCTGCCGGCCTCCTCATCCACGAGGGACAGTTGACATATCAAGATCACGGACTGGTCAACAGTCTCGATCTCGGACTCTGGTGGCATGACCAGACAGGGCTCCCGCTCCCGCTGGGAGTGAACGCGGTCCGGCGCGATCTGGGCCAAAAGCGAATGCGGCAGATCGCTGAATTCCTCCAGGTGAGCATCCAATACGCCCTCCGGCACCGCCAGGAGGCGTTAACCTATGCGATGGGTTTTGCCCGTGGCATGGACCGGTCCTCGACAGACACCTTCGTGGGGATGTATGTGAATGAGCTGACCCTGGCCTATGGCCAGGAGGGACGGCGGGCGGTGGAGCTCTTGCTCCAATGGGGATTCGAACGGGGAGTCTTGCCACGTCGGATCGACCTCGATTTCGTCGAGTAAGAAGTCCCGGGAGGCGCGGAGGACATCCCTTTCGGCGTTGATTTTGGAGGCGACCTTGGGCTAGAATCCCCCCGCGATTTGGCGAGGTCGGTGGAGAGGAGCGAAGGGAGGCAGTGGTGAGCGACCAGATGAGCGGTTGGGCTCTCGTGTTGGGCGCCTCAAGCGGGTTCGGCGAGGCTACGAGCCTGGCGCTGGCCCGAGCGGGGATGCATATCTTTGGAGTCCACCTGGATCGCAAGACCACCCTGGCCAATGTGGAGCGGATCGTCAATGAGATTCGGGGGATAGGGCAGGAGGCCCACTTCTTTAACATGAATGCCGCCGACGAGGAAAAGCGCCGCGAGGCGTTGGACCAGATGGAGAAGGTCCTGAAGGAGCGGGGTGAAGAGGGACGAGTCAAGGTCCTTCTCCACTCATTGGCCTTCGGCACGCTGAAGCCCTTCATCGCCGCGAACCCTGCCGAGGCCATCACCAAAGCCCAGATGGACATGACGGTGGACGTCATGGCGCACAGTCTCGTCTATTGGGTTCAGGACTTGGTCGCGCGGAGACTGATGAGGGACGGGGGCCGGGTCTTTGCGATGACCAGCTCCGGCGGACATCGGGTCTGGCCCACCTATGGGGCGGTCTCGGCCGCC